>DIDE01000119.1:0-8995 GCA_002417975.1 Eggerthellaceae bacterium UBA5808 | reverse complement strand
GACGTATGAATACGTCCCTGACTCTCAGTCTTAGGAACACGCTGTACGCGATGTACACCGCTCTCAAATTTCATGACAGAATAGACTTTTTCGCCCTTAACTTTAAACTGAATCTCTTTGAATCCGCCAGCTTCAGAGGGAGAAGAGCCAATCGTCTCCGTGCTCCAACCGCGCTCATCAGCAAAGTGGGAATACATACGATACAAATCGCCAGCAAATAAAGCAGCCTCATCACCACCGGCACCAGCACGTATCTCTACAATAATATTCTTCTCATCATTAGGATCAGCAGGAATGAGCATGTATTTGATTGATTCCTCGAGTTGCGGCATCTCGCCATCAACACGTGCTATTTCTTCCTGTGCAAATTCTTTCATATCTGCTTCGGAGAGCATACTCTTTGCTTCATCAAGATCGTCAAGATCCTTAACATATTGACGAGCACTCTTAACAAGATCCTGCTGATCGGCGTACGCCTTAGCCAGGTGGTTATACTCTTTCTGATTCTTCAGCACCTCAGGATCACTCATACGTACCTGCAAATCCTCGTACGCAGAAATTATCTTTTGGAGCTTCTCTTTCTCAAGCATGCACAATCCTTTGTATTACATCTTTTGATCCATATCGCTGGACCAATTCTATTCACATGGACACGCATATTTTGTCCTGCGCAATCCGCATAACGTTATTATTCTATGACTACGAGCTCATATCTCAAGCTCAGCAGTACGGAATCCATAGTATCATGAAGCGCACCATTCCGCTGCCGCCTCCGCAGCATTAGCACCATCAGCAGTTGCCGTCGTAACTTGGCGAAGATGTTTTGAGCGAATATCCCCCGCAGCCCATATCCCTACGTGAGATGTAGCTCCTTGTTCATCAGCACTAATATAGCCATGATCGTCACATTGAACGAATGATGCTACTAAATCGGAACTCGGTATATGACCAGCCATAACAAACAGACCATCAACATTCAGCATAGATTCCTTACCCGTCAAAGTAGAGCGAGTAATTATATGAGCAAGTTTGTGTTGAGGCGTTTCTTCTAAACGCAGGACTTCCGCATTGTAATGCAGCTCAATATTAGATGTATGCGAGAGACGATCAATATCACGCTGAGATGCCCGAAACGTATCACGCCGATGGATAAGCACTACCTGCGTACATATACGAGAAAGATACAGAGCTGCACCAACGGCGGCATCTCCCCCGCCAACAACAGCAACAGACCCGCCACGAAAGAAATTTCCATCGCACGTTGCACAATACGAAACACCATGCCCAATAAGTTCAGCTTCGCCAGGAACATTAAGCTGACGATGGTGGGCACCCATCGCACAGATAAGCGCATGCGCGTGATAGGTTATGCCACCTGCAACAAGATCTGTATGATCAGCTGATGGGATTATGCGATCGACCAATTGATCAATGATTGTTATTCCTTGATGTTCAACTTGCTCGCGCATAGCCATTGCTAAATCAATGCCAGCAACACCATCAGGAAACCCCGGGTAATTTTCTATGGTCCCTGCTTCAGACATCTGTCCGCCAGCCATACGCCCCTCAAACAACGCAACATTCATTCCCGCACGTTTGCCATAAAGTGCCGCCGTCATCCCAGCAGGTCCCGCACCAACTACAGCTATGTCATAGGTATCATGCATGCACATCCCTCTTTTCCCAAGCACACTGCCATGTCATCAAATACGCGACACATCCCAAACGCATCATAAACTCGACAGAGCAGCAAAGAGTGGCTAGACCCATGAATAAAACAAATTCAATGAGCCCAGCCAAACACGGAACAACACGTATTATTTGGAGAGTAGCCCCAGAAGAACAGATTTAGGCTGAGCTCCTACAGTTGAATTAGTAACGCTGCCCTGATTGAATACCATAAACGTTGGCACACTCATAACGTTATAGCGAGATGCAATATCTGCGCTCTGATCAATATCAATCTTATAAACAGATGCCTGACCAGTCACTTCATCAGCAATTTGGTCAACAACGGGAGCCATCATTTTACATGGACCGCACCACGTTGCAAAGAAATCAACGAGAACAGGGCCCTGAGCCTCAAGAACCTTAGATTGAAATTCCGAAGATGCCAATACCTGCGTCATGATAGACTCCTTTACTTTGCATAATGTATGTCACTATCATTTGCTACTATAACACTATCAATAGTTTATCGATAGAGTACAGCGAGCAGCAACCATTCATTCAATAATACTCCCCATGAACAAATTTACCTAGAGTAACCAAACCGTCACAAGCTCCAGATACCATAGGAAGACTTCAACACCATTGATATAATAAGTAAAAAAATATACAGCAAAAGAAAGCGTCATCACGGTGAACGATTACAAGTCAGATCCGCATTGTAAACCCGCATATACCGATTGTGGCATCGAACCTTTCGACCTTATTTTGGAAGGTGGCGCCATGCGCGGTCTTTTTACTGCAGGCGTACTCGATGTATTTATGGAACGTCATCTCTGTGCCCAGCATGTCATCGGAACATCAGCAGGTGGCTTAACCGGGCTCAACTACGTTGCAGGTGACCACGGCAGATCCTGTTATCTCAACACTAAGTACTGCACTGATTGGCACTATTTATCGATGAAAAGTTTTGTGCATACAGGTAACGCGCTCGGCATCGATTTAATGTTTGATAAAATACCAAACGAACTCGATCCTATGGACTACAATGCATTTTTTAATTCGCCCATGATTCTTACGACGGTCGCGAGTAATCTCGATATCGGTGAAGCAGACTATCATACTTATCAAGGCGTAGCAGAAGAATTGCCGTACCTTGTAGCCACAGCATCAGTGCCTCTCGTTAGTAAAATCGTTACAGTTGACGATATGCACTTACTCGATGGCGGCGTCTGCGATAGCGTTCCTCTTATGTTTTCCCTTATGTGCGGTGCACATAAACAGGTCATAATTTTGACCCAACATGATGGATACGTTAAACGACCTAACAAACTCATGGCTCTTGCTTCCACCAAATACTCTGATTATCCCTATTTTGTCGAGCGAATGGCTCATCGTCACTTTGAGTACAATCGCATCTATCGACGCATAAAACGCATGCAAGCAGCCGGCGACATCTTTGTTATTCGTCCCGCTCGACCTGTCACCATTTCCAGTATGGAATCCGATCCGCACAAGCTGATGGATCTCTATAATGAGGGACGAAAACAAGCCGAAGCATCATGGAGACCTCTTCTCACTTACCTAGGCCTCGCATAGTATCATTATTTCCGTTCTCACCCTGGATTGTCGCGTTTTCCGATGGCGTATCGTAAGCGCCGTCCTTCCTAGGCATAGATCAGCTAGTATAAGAAACAGCGCATACACCGCGCACAACGATTCGAATCTTTCAAAGGACAAGGTCATGAGTGTTTTTATTCAACGTATGATTTCAAAGGCACAAGCACATCGAAAGACGATCGTTCTTCCAGAGAGTGA
The DNA here is from genome assembly GCA_002417975.1 of Eggerthellaceae bacterium UBA5808. Classification (GTDB taxonomy): domain Bacteria; phylum Actinomycetota; class Coriobacteriia; order Coriobacteriales; family Eggerthellaceae; genus UBA5808. The sequence continues at coordinate 5,509 of DIDE01000119.1, read as the reverse complement.
AGACACCAGAACACTTAAAGCTGCTGAGCAGATCTGTAAAGAGCATATTGCCGATCTGATCATCCTCGGTGATAAATCGACTATTGACACGCAAACGTATCATCTTGAAGGTGCTCACATTGTCAATCCAGCCACCGATCCCAATCGAGAACGCTATGCCGAAGCTCTCTACGAGCTCCGTAAGCATAAGGGCATCACGCTTGATCAAGCGCAGGATCTACTTGATAACGAATTATATTATGGCGCGATGATGGTTAAATTGCACGATGCAGATGGTATGGTATCGGGCGCCTGTCATGCAACGAGCGACGTAATGAGAGCAGGATTACAGGTGCTCAAAACTGCTCCAGGCATTTCCAAAGTCAGCACGTTCCTCGTCATGGCTGTTCCTGATTGTGTCTATGGCGATCAAGGACTCTTTATATTCTCAGATTGCGGACTCGAAATTCAACCAGACGAGGAAGCTCTCGCAAACATCGCCGTAGGATCTGCACAAAGCTGGAAGACGCTTATCGGAACAGAACCGTATGTTGCTCTGTTATCCCATTCAACATTCGGATCCGCAGCACAAAACGCAGATCGCGATAAAGTCATCGCGGCAGTTAAACGTGCTCATCAGCTGGATCCCAAACTTAACCTTGATGGAGAAATGCAACTCGATGCGGCAATCGTACCTCAAATTGCTCAGCTCAAAGCTCCAGATTCTCCTGTCGCTGGCCGAGCAAACGTTCTTATTTTCCCCGACCTTGATGCAGGCAACATTGGATATAAACTCGTTCAACGCCTTGCCAAAGCCGAAGCATATGGACCAATCACCCAAGGTATGGCAGCCCCCATCAACGATTTATCTCGCGGATGTTCAGCAGAGGATATTGTGGGTGTTGTCGCAATTACCTGTGTCCAGGCACAAACGCAGGACCACAACAACAAATAGATGTACGAATTATCTAAGTTCAATACTTCATCAAACAATAAGGTTCCCACAGATAACATGTGGGAACCTTTTCTATTCAAGCATAAGCGCTATGCGAAAACACCGGTATAAGAATGCCGTCGCACTCAGATATCTCCATGCACCCTATTCGTCATGGATACATGCAACACAACAACTAACAAAACCAAAAAAGGGCACGTGCCGCATAAGCACGCACCCTCTATCTGTAACTCAATTCATTTTATTGAATACGAGCGTCGTGAATTATAGCAGTAAAGTCATCGATCGACATCGAACCCTGATCGCCCTTTTCGCGTGAGCGGACAGAAACTGTTCCGTCCTCGATTTCCTTATCGCCAACAATCAGCATATAAGGAATCTTTTGGCTTTGAGCTTTTGCGATCTTAACGCGCATAGGCTCATTCTGGTCGTAGACTTCGACACGCCCTTCAGCTGCAGTCAAGCGACGCGCAATCTCTTTGCACGCATCAAGATGACGATCTGCAATAGGTAGTACAACAACCTGCGTTGGCGCAAGCCATAAGGGCAACGCACCGGCATAATGCTCAATAAGAATTCCTAAGAAACGCTCGATCGATCCAAAGAGTGCACGATGGAGCATATACGGACGTTCCTCGCCGTTATCGGCAGTCCGATAAGTCAGGTCAAAACGTTCTGGCAAGTTGAAATCAACCTGTACCGTCGAGCACTGCCACATACGACCCAAAGCGTCCTTTACCTTAATGTCAATTTTTGGACCATAAAATGCGCCGTCACCTGCATTGATTTCATAAGCCAAGCCACTCTTATCGCAAGCCTGCTTAAGAGAATCCTCGGCGAGCTTCCACATTTCATCGCTTCCGATACTCTTCTCAGGACGCGTCGAGATTTCGGCTTCATATTCAAAACCAAAGGTCTTCATAATGCTATCAGCAAGGTCAAGAATTGCTACAACCTCATCGACAACCTGATCAGCGCGACAAAATACATGAGCATCATCCTGAGTAAATCCACGAGCACGCATCAAACCATGGACAACACCGCTCATCTCATGACGATACACGGTTCCAAATTCGAAATAGCGAACAGGCAAATCTCGATAGGAATGAATTGAATTGCGATAAATCATAACGTGACCAGGACAATTCATTGGTTTAACACCATACTCTACAGGCTTTGGATCATCCTTGCTGCCCTCGTTGATGTTAAAGAAATACATATTGTCATGATAGAAGTCATAGTGACCGCTTGTCTTCCAGACATCAGCCTTATAGATATGCGGAGTAATTACTTCTTCATACCCACGACGATACAGTTCGCGGCGCAACCATTCTTGCATAGTGCGAATAACGCGTGCACCCTTTGGTGGATACATAGGCAGACCAACCCCTGCCATATCATCCATCATGAATAAGCCAAGCTCTTTACCGATTTTGCGATGATCGCGTTTTTCTGCTTCTTCTTGAATATGCAGGTAGGAATCGAGATCCTTCTTTTTAAAGAATGCAGTTCCGTACACACGCTGGAGTTGTTCGCGATTTGCATCGCCTTTCCAATAGGCACCAGCAACCTTGGTAAGCTTAAACGCACCAATTCGACCAGCACTTGGAAGATGGACGCCTTCGCAAAGATCAACAAATGATCCATGACGACGAATGATGATATCTTCGTCAGCCGAAAGATCATCAATATGTTCAAGTTTAAAACGTTGGTCGATGAAAATCTTTTTGGCTTCGTCGCGTGATACAACCTCACGAGCAAATGGCTCATCTCGATCAATAATCTCTTGCATCTTTGCTTCTATAGCAGGAAAATCCTCAGTCGAAATATTATGGTCAAGCGCAAAGTCATAAAAGAATCCGTCATCAGTACTCGGTCCAAACGCAATCTGCGCTCCAGGATACAGCAGTTGAACAGCCTCAGCTAGGACATGCGCAGTCGAATGACGCAGGATATTAAGAGCTTCATCATCGCGTTCAGTTACGATGCGAACATGCGCACCATCGTGAACAGGTGATGCAAGATCAACCAGCTCATCATCGATATACCCAGCAACTGCAGCTCGAGCCAAGCCCGCGCCAATTGAGAGAGCTACATCTTTAATAGTCGCTTGCTCAGAAACGGTTTTGATAGATTCATCAGGAAGAATAACATTCATAATAATACCTTTCGCCGGACGTATACAAAACGTCTGCAAATCGGGAGTGACGATCCCTCGTCACATGTATATATACACCATACCGTACGCGGCATTTAATGGTGCAAGTTCATGAGCATCGCATATTTCAGTACGTTCTCGCCATGCAGACTATAAAAGTTCACAACACAATAGACATCGTATTATTATCCACATAAACAAAAACGCCCCGACAATCGGAGCGCTCGTAAAACCAATTTATCGCTGAGCAGCTTGACGTTGCTGATGTGATGGCTGGTTTTGCCCCGGTTGATTGCCACGCGCCTGCGAAGGCGCTCCAGACGTTCGCCGAGTCGCCGTCCTTGGATGTGCATTACGAGCCTTAGTTGACTGACGTTTGCGCGGTGCTGCACCAACAGGTGTTGCACAATAAGGGCATACAGTCCACGAGGGATCTAGGGCATGACCACATTGCGAACATTGATTCTTGAGACGTTGGTGGCAATTTGGACAAATCACATAGTCTGCCTCAACAGGGTAACCGCAATTTGCACATTCGCCATACTTCATAAGTTCACGTTGTTTAAGCGCAACTTCGAGTTCCTGCTCGTCACGATCAATTTGCAAAAGCGACGGACGCAATAAGCAATACGCAATAACACCGACGATAGGAACAAGAGCAACAAGAGCCCACGCCCACCAAATTGTTCCACGATGATAAGCATCGCGTGCAACCCATACCACAACAAGCACGTACAAGATAACAAGCATCACGATCATAAACGTAAATGCGCTCTGAACTTGCGGAGTTATGATCTGGGACATCAATTCACTCATGTTCTATCCTCATCCCGGCATGTGTATTACTAAAATCGTATCTCAATCTTCATACGAATTTGTCAGAAACACACATACGAATTTGCATTGTGCAGCGTTATTGTATCAAATTGTGGCATTCGACGGTATAGAAGCAATGAATTCGTATGATTCATCAGTGCAAATTCTGCAGACCCTCAAACGCCACAAAGAGATTACGCATCAATTTCCTTAATCTGTTCATTAACGCGATCAAGCTTATCGGCAGCATCAGCACGTTTTGAACGATCTTTGTCGATAATTTCCTTGGCAGCCTTCGCAAGATACCCAGGATTCGAAAGCTTTTTGTCTAAACGACTACATTCTTTTTCGAGTTTAGCCGCACTCTTTTCAAGACGGACACGCTCTGCAGCAAAGTCAACGAGTCCGGTCAAAATCGTATAAACCTGCAATCCTGTAGCAAGAGAAACCGAAGCTTGAGCAGGTTTTACAAGGCCAGTACCTATCGTCAGATTATCGACATGTGCCATGGTTGTAACAAGCGTTCGTTGTTCATCAAGCAATGCCGCATCCTGTGTATCTTCGACATTGACGTTAACCGTCAAGCCAACACGAGGTGAAATACCATAGCGGGCGCGCACAGAACGAACAGCAGACACAACATCCGTAACCATAACGATTGCACGCTCTGCCGATGAATCTTTAAAATGGGTAAGCTTTGCCGCATCAGGCCAGGCGGCAACGATAAGATACGGAGCCTCACGCTCAAGCGGCAACTGCTGATAAATTTCCTCTGTCACAAATGGCATGCACGGGTGAAGCAGACGAATTGCCGTATCGAGAACGAACAGAAGATTGCGCTGACAAACAAGCCGATCCTTCGCGTCATCACCGGAGAGACGACTCTTCGAAAATTCAATATACCAATCGCAGAATTCATTCCAGAAGAAGGTATAAAGATCACGCGTAAGATCACTAAACTCAAAGTTATCAAAATCTGCGTCAACATCCTCGACAAGCTGAGCAAGGCGGCTGAATATCCACCGATCAGCAGGCGTCGTTGGCTCTGGAGCTCCAGGAGTGAATCCATCAAGATTCATCATCACAAAACGTGCAGCGTTGCGAATTTTATTAGCAAAGTTTCGACTGTTTTCGAGCTTGCTTTCATTAAACTTCAGATCTTGCGCTCCCGTAACCTGCATAAGCAGGCCAAAGCGCATACCATCTGATCCATAGTCTTTCATAAGCTTCAATGGATCAACGCCGTTGCCACGGCTCTTGCTCATAGGCTTACCATCAGCAGCTAAAACAGTCGGATGAATGATAACGTGTTTAAAGGGAACCGTTCCGCAACAATACATACTTGCCATAACCATACGAGCAACCCAAAGACCCATAATGTCACGCGCGGTTGACAATACTTGCGTCGGATAAGCTTCTTTGAGCTCAGGCGCATCAACTCCGTCTTTAGTCCATCCCATGGTAGCAAACGGCCATAACTGGCTAGAGAACCACGTATCGAGCACATCTTCATCTTGATGGACATGTCCGCCACACTTTGGACAGACCGTGATCTCATCAACACTTGCATCTTCCCAACCGCATTCATCACAGTAGAACAT
>DIDE01000060.1:26562-35245 GCA_002417975.1 Eggerthellaceae bacterium UBA5808 | reverse complement strand
GAATGGATGCCCGCTGGCAAACGTAGGCCGAAACGCGAGATTTTTTCACCCACATGGTATCGTACATTTTACGAGCTCTATAGGTCGCGCTTCTTATCAGGCGTTATGTAGACGTATTACCTAGTATCTACATTCGGAAAACACGAATCGGCCTTTACTCGCCAGCGCTTCATCCAAGGCGCTACATTTAGGTTACGTATACGTCTCAACGGCATGTACCTTTGCCAGCCCACATTCAATCCGCTACATTGAGGCTACGCATATGCCTCAATAGCTTGCGCCTCCACCAGCCTGTACTCAAAGGTGATGCGAATAGATCCTACGGAGATAATTCGCTCACACAAACGTGCGCATACGATGTAAATACGTTCCACACTCACATAATTTGATGTCAAAATCACACAAAAGTACCGATTCGCGTTGAATCGCTTAAAGTCCTACTCCATATATTTGCATAATACCTGGTGAACAGCAGAAACTCTTGAGCTTCTCTTACTCATGACATCTTATGACAGAATTTTTCAACGCGAAGCGGTGAAAATCTGCTAAAAAGAACTCCAAATAATGTCAATACGTACAATAGTGCGCAATAGCACATCATTGAATGCAGCATTACCAAAATTAGCACCTGCGTGATGCTGATCTAAGCAATGTCGTATCTACACTTGAGTAGATGTTGGCAGCGTCTCAGCAATTTCTTCTTCGGTTGCTTCGCTCTGTTTTTTTCCACCTAGAGCTTTAAGAGGAATGTCAATCTCGGGCGTTAGCTCTGTCGCAATTGCGCAAAGGATTTTCTCAAACGTATCGATATCCTTGGATTCGAAACGCTTGCGTACGCGGTCGATAACCTCTTCGACATACGAGCAACTCATCTGATGATACATCGTATAGCGATCGGTAACTTCAAGGTGATACTCGCGCCGATCAACATCCGATTGGACTTTGCTTATATAACCTTTTTTAATCAGGTTATTTACCTTGTACGCAGCATTCGGAGCGGAGATATGAGCGAAATCGGCAAACTCATGAATCGTCGGCCGGTTAAGGTCATGAATTATGTCGACGCAAAACGTCTCCGTAGTGGTCAAGCTTGCTTCACGGCCCTGGAAGCGATTGAACACTTCACGGTAGAAATGAAGCTTAAATTTTTCATATACGTCGATAAACCATTCTGGCTTACTTTTCATGGGAGCCTCTATCATTCCCTAAATCATCGGCAATTGATCGTGCCCTGCTAATTGTCGATCTTATCATTCAATTGCTAATTCCGTTGTACTATTTTTGATTATGCTATACGATTTTTGATCTCAGCACCGATTACAAGGACTAATTCAGCGATACATGCGATCTCAGCATCGATTGCGAAGGTCAACTCGACAGTGCATACGATCGCAGCACCGATTACGAAAACCAATTCGACAGCACATGTAATCTCAACGCCGATCGAGAAGATCAACTCATCAGCATATACGATCTCATTGTTCGATCGCAAAGGTTAATTCGGCGGTACATGCCGTTTTTCCCTCAACGGTGGCACGAGCCTTGCTAATACCAACGTTACCGCGTATGTCAGTCATTTCGCAGTACAGCTCAAGCCGATCGCCAGGAATAACCTTGCGTCTAAAACGACACTTTCTAATCCCGCCAAAAAGAGCTATCTTCCCTTTGTTCTCGGGGAGAGACAGCGCCGCAACAGCGCCCGTCTGTGCAAGAGCTTCGACAATCAAAACGCCCGGCATGATATGCTCCTGAGGAAAATGCCCCATGAACTGCATTTCATTAGCAGAAACGCACTTAATGCCTTTGGCCCATTTTCCCGGTTCGCCATCGATAATTCGATCTACAAGTAAAAACGGATATCGATGCGGAATGATCTCCTGAATCTCGTTCGAATTGAGTTGTAGCATTAGTCCAACCCCTTCCCTAATACGATGCTCGCATTATGACCACCAAAGCCAAATGAATTTGACATGACATACGACAAATCAGCTGCCTGACCTTGGTTTGCAACTATGTTTAAGTCACACGCAGGATCGGCCGTACGATAGTTAATGTTAGGCGGAATAAATCCATCCCGCAGCGCGCATGCGCAAAGAACTGCTTCGACGGCGCCACTTGCACCAAGCAGATGCCCCGTCATCGACTTAGTGCTGCTTACAGGAACATCGGCAGTATGTCCTTCGCGGTCAAATGCCAGATGCATCGCGCTGGTCTCACATTCGTCGTTCATCTTTGTTGCCGTGCCATGCGCATTCACATAGTCGATATCACTTGGCTGCAAATCAGCATCATCAATAGCAATCTGCATGCAACGACCTGCCGACGATCCATCAGGATCAGGAGCGGTTACATGATGAGCATCGCACGTTGCGCCATATCCAACGAGCTCGCCTAAGATATTCGCACCTCGAGCCTTGGCGTGTTCGTACTCTTCGAGTACAAGAATTCCTGAGCCTTCGCCAATGACAAATCCACTTCGTTCCGCATCAAAAGGAATCGACGCTCGCGAAGGGTCATCTGCATGGCTCAATGCCCGCATTGTTGTGAATCCTCCAACTGCCAACGGCGTAATGCACGACTCGGTACCGCCACTGACCATAACGTCGGCATATCCGTCGCGAATTGCATGGAAGCTTTCGCCAATCGCATTTGTTCCAGCAGCGCACGCGGTTGCTATACAGGTGCAGATGCCTTTAAGTCCCAATTCAATTGCAACACTGCCAGCAGCAATATTAACGATTGCACGTGGAATGAAATACGGCGATACACGATCAAAACCGCGTTCCGACCCACGCATTTGTTCACGAGCAATCGCATCAAGTCCACCAATACCTGATGCGATAATGCATCCGCAGCGATCTGCTTCTTCGTCTGCCATATTCAAAGCACTCTGAGCAAATGCTTCTTTTGCCGCAATGAGCGCAAACTGAGTAAAACGTTCCTGACGACGAACTTGCGTCTTATCAAGGTGTGCACTGACATCAAGATCCTTAACTTCGCCCGCAAGCGTCACCTTCATGCCTGTCGTATCATACGAGGTGATCGGAGCGATTCCGCATACGCCTTCACGCGCCGCATGCCACGTTTCTTCGGCTGTATTACCAAGCGGGCTCAGCGCTCCCATACCTGTAATGACAACACGTCTCCTCGATTCCCGATTGTCACGAACCATGCTTACTCCTTTTCCGTACCCCTGTTGGGATATGTATTACGTTCCCGACCATCATCGGGATATTCTTTACAGCAAATTACTTATCAAAAAAATCCTGCACATCATCGCGCAAAGTTTTCCCATCAATACACATTTCGTCAGCGCATGTTTGCTTGCATTGAAAACGCCATTGGCTCCCTGCCATTGCGCGCTGTCGATAGTTCATACTCATTCGCGCTGACTAAAAAGACCGCCAGCCCGCTCAAGCAGCCACGCCAACTCGCATGCAGATGTTACATGTCAAGTCCGCCATTAACACTTAGTACTTGGCCCGTTATATATGACGCATCATCGGACACCAAAAACGCTACTGCTGCAGCAACATCTTCAGGATCTCCGAAACGTTTGAGCGGAATATCGCTGTTCATTTTCGTAACCACTTTTTCCGGCAAACATGCGGTCATGTCAGTCTTTATAAAACCAGGTGCAACTGCATTGACAGTAATGCCGCGCTTACCCAGCTCAAGAGCGAGTGTTTTGGTCATACCAATAACACCCGCTTTACTTGCTGCATAGTTAATCTGACCAGCATTTCCATTTAATCCTACGATGCTACTAATGTTGACAATACGGCCACTCCGTTGACGCAACATATACCTGCCAGCCTCACGCATGCATAAAAACGATCCGCGCAAATTCGTAGCAATTACTGCATCAAAATCTTCTTCGCTCATACGAATAGCAATGTCATCGCGTACAATGCCTGCATTGTTAACCAGAATGTCGATCGATCCCCAGGTTTTAGCTGTGTCAGCAACAATGTTCTTTGCCTGCTCAGCATCGGACACATCACCTTTGACAACTATGGCTTCTACCCCGCGCTCGCGACATGCAGCTGCAGTCTTTTCCGCTGCATCCACACCCGCAACGCAATTGACGGCTACATCAATACCATCCGAAGCTAATCGGAGGCATATCGCACGTCCAATTCCACGGCTTCCGCCGGTCACTAAAGCGTGTTTATCAGCCATGACATTTCATCTCCCATTTTTCGATTGCCTTTGTTAACGAGGGGACATCTCCTACGTTCATCGTCGTAATATCAGGTTCGGTTTTACGTACAAACTTGGAAAGTGTGCGTCCTGGTCCTACTTCAACAATGGTGTCGATGCCCTGCGACGCAAAATAGTGAATGGTGTCTTCAAAATAGACACTATGAGCAACCTGAAACTCAAGCATCTGAGCAATCGATGTGTCGGACTCAAGTGGTTGTGCAGTCGAGTTAAAGATTACCGGAATGGACATCTCTGCAAACGATTCGGTCTCAAAACGCTGATGGAGCGCCTTCGCTGCTGGATTCATCAATGATGTATGAAATGCACCACTCACGGGCAAAGGAATGCAGCGTTTTGCTCCTGCATCGAGAGCTTCCTGCGCAGCCTCATCAACTGCTCGCTTGTCTCCCGAAATAACAATCTGCCAGGGACAATTGTAATTCGCTGGTTCGACAACACCATTGTTTAATGCGGTAACGCGTTGACACACAGTTTCAACAGCAGCACGCTCCAGGCCCAAAACAGCCACCATGCCACATGCACGATCTTTGACTGCGTCAGCCATCGCAGCACCACGAAATGCAGCAAGTTTAACAGCCTGAGCAGGTTCAAATACATGGGCAGCACACAAGGCTGAATATTCGCCAAGACTTAGACCTGCAGTCATCGAAGGAATAATTCCTTTGTCGGCAAGCAATGCAGTAAGTGCCACCTCAAACGCGACCATCGCTGGTTGCAAATTACGTGTATCTGATAATTCTTCGAGCGGCGCATCAAAGCAAAGTCTACGCGCTCGACCGTCTGGATCTGCACAATCAAATGCCTGTTTAAACAGAGGATAGCGCTCATATAAATCTAGTCCCATCCCCTGCTTTTGGCTTCCTTGACCAGCAAAGACGAATGCTGCCTTCATCGCAAATCGCCCGCACTTTCAAGTTGATCCATGCAGATCGACGCACCACTCATAATGTCTTCGAAAATTGCACGCAGCGGACGTACTTCATGTAGTTGTCCAACAACCTGGCCGCACATAAATGAACCGTGCTCAACATCGCCATCAAACACAGCACGTCTGAGTGCGCCCAGCGTCATCTTTTCCAGTTCTTCTTTGCTCTCGCCTGCTTTTTCCGCCTTGACGTATGCACGCGTCATGCGGTTTTTAAGCGCACGGACAGGGACGCCTCCCAATCGGCCATATACCGTTGTGCCAGATTCGCGTGCTTTAAGCAGCATTGCTTTGTACTGATCATGAATCGGACATTCTTCCGAGAGCAATAAGCAGGTTCCAATCTGCGCTCCAATTGCACCAAGAGCACGCGCAGCCGTGTACTGTCGACCATTAGCAATGCCTCCTGCCGCAACGACAGGGACACTTACCGCATCGACGACTTGCGGGACCAGTACCATTGACGTCAATTCGCCCACATGGCCACCGCTTTCTGTCCCTTCGGCAATTACTCCATCAATGTTGCAACGCTCAAGACGATGCGCAAGAATAGCGCTTGCAACAACAGGGAATACTTTTGCTCCCGCTTGTTTCCACGAGTCAACATAAGGAGCTGGGCTACCAGCACCCGTCGTAACAAACGGTACGTGTTCTTCGGCAACAACGCGCGCAATGTCGTCAATCTGATAGTGCATAAGCATAACGTTAACGCCAAAGGGGCGATCGGTAAGCTTACGGCATGCATGGATCTCAGCACGCAGCTTATCAGGGCTTATACCGCCCGAGGCGATTACGCCCATCGCTCCTGCATTACAGACAGCAGCAGCGAATTCGCCTGTCGCAATATTTGCCATACCTCCCTGAATAAGAGGAAATTCCGTGCCAAGAATTGCATCAAGCGTTTGCGTTTTAGCAGCAGATGATGCTGGTGCAGTTTGTGCAGCTGCTGTAACCGCCCCCGCCGTTGCCTTTGACGGTTGGTTAGACCTGCAGCAATTTGTATCCTGAACTTGTTTTTCTACCATGTTAGTAGCATTCCTCCTTCGCAGAGGCCGGCACCAAATCCGGTCATAAGTACACGGTCGCCCCGATGGAGCAATCCCTGATAATCCATATCAGCAAGAGCAAGTGGAATACTTGCTGCTGATGTATTGCCGTATTCCCCCACGTCCATGAAGAACTGTGCAGGATCGGCTCCAAGATGTTTGATAACGTGCGAGATAATACGACCATTTGCCTGGTGACATACCACATGTTCGATATCGCCAAGAGCAAGACCGCTCTGTTTAAGTAGATCGCGTATGCTCCGCTCAATCGAAGTGCAGGCAAAGCGAAATACTTCTTGGCCTTTCATCCCAATGCCAGGTTTATCGCCCGCATAATGGGCAGGGCAACTGATCGCATCAGTGCGTCCACGCGTTCCAGCAACAAACCAACTAGGAGTATCCGATGATCGGACAACCGCAGCCGCAGCTCCATCGCCAAACAAAACGCAGGTTGAACGATCAGTAAAGTCGAGAACGCTCGATACTGCCTCAGAAGCAACGACGAGTATTGGCTTATCGGGGTTAAGTGCAAGTAATCCCTGCGCAGTTCGCATTGCATAGATGAATCCGCAGCATGCTCCGTTGAGGTCAAGAGCAAGCGTTGCCGGATTAAGGCCCAAGCGATCATGCACCGTTGCAGATACCGTAGGAACGAACATATCAGGCGTAAATGTTGCAACAATAATCGCCGCGAGCGTATTAGGGTCAACAGAGGCACGATCGAGCGCATCGCGTGCAGCTTGCGTTGCAATATCGGCATTCGTCATTCCCTCATCGACGATATGACGCTGATGGATACCCGTACGCGTAACAATCCACTCATCGTTTGTATCAACCATCTTGCTTAGATCATCATTGGTTAATATACGTTGAGGGACACAGCGCCCCATCGAGACGATTTCGATCGAATTCATTCCTGAACCTTTCCTCGCACATCGGCATACGTGCCGAATGCACGAAATCTGTTGTAACGTCGCTCGCGAAGTTCTTTGCCGTCCATATCCTCAAACCGAGCAAGATAGAGAGTAAGCACGATATCAAGCTGTCCAAACACGACAGAGCGATTATGCTGAACGCCACCGGGACCTTCAGCGATAACCTCTTCAACTATCCCGTAGGCTTTCAAATCGTCTGCGGTAATCTTCATCACCTTGCATGCCTCGGAAGCGCGCGAGCGATCCTTCCATAAAATCGTGGCAAAACCTTCAGGCGATAGGACAGAATAGACAGCATTTTCGAGCATGATAACGGCATTCGCCTCAGCTAACGCCAATGCACCACCGCTTCCGCCCTCTCCAACAACAACACTTATAACTGGCACGGTAAGATTGGCAAAATCAAACAGACAACGTGCAATTGCTTCGCCTTGTCCACGTTGCTCTGCTTCAACACCAGGATAGGCACCTGGAGTATCGACAAATGTAATCACTGGCCAATGGAGCCGATCAGCAAGCTTGACTAAACGCTGAACTTTTCGATAACCCTCAGGGTCAGGCATGCCAAAGTTACATTCAATATTCTCGGAAACCTCGGCACCTTTTCTGTGACCAATAACCATCACAGGCACACCATGAAAGTGAGCAACTCCTCCTACGATGCTGCGATCATCTCGAAAGCAGCGATCACCATGGAGTTCAATAAAATTCGTAAAGAGCGCATCGATGTATTCATATATATGGGGACGATGGACATCGCGAGCCAATCCCAAGCGCTCTGCTGGTGTAAGCGCTTCGCTCTTGGTCGGTTGAGCAGATACCGATGTCGGTATTGATACTTTAGTCTCCTGCACAGACGAACAAGAAAGAAGTTTTACCAGTACAGGGCGCATTTGATCGCGCTCAACGATCATGTCAAGAAAACCATCGTGTAGCAATTCCTCTGATCGTTGAAAGCCCTCAGGAAGTTTTTGATTGATTGTCTGTTCAATGACACGAGGTCCCGCAAATCCAATCAACGCATGAGGCTCGGCAATAATGATGTCGCCCAAGCTTGCGAAACTCGCCGTTACGCCACCCGTAGTCGGATGAGTCATAACAGATATATACATCAGGCCACGTGAAGCATGGCGTGCAAGTGCTTCCGATGTTTTAGCCATCTGCATCAAAGAGAAAATTCCCTCTTGCATACGCGCCCCGCCGCTGGCGGAATAGATCACCAAAGGAAGCTGTTTATCCGTTGCATATTCGATTGCACGCGTTATCTTCTCGCCAACAGCAACACCCATGCTCCCCATCAAAAACCGACTATCAAGTACGGCGACAACCGTTCTTGTGCCTCCGATAAATCCGATTGCCGTAACAACCGCTTCGGAAAGTCCTGTGCGCTCTTGCAGCCCTTCGATCTTATGATCATATCCAGGAAAATCGATAGGGTTGCATCCCACTAGACCCTCATTTAATTCCCGATAGGCACCATCATCAAAGGTTGCTTTGAGACGCTCACCTGCAGACAATTTAAGATAATGCCCACAGCGAGGACACACCAT
>DIDE01000060.1:4234-26476 GCA_002417975.1 Eggerthellaceae bacterium UBA5808 | reverse complement strand
CGACGCCGCTTATTAGTAAAAGGATGCCTCATCGTTATTCATCCTTCCGATGCTCTGCGTTCATATCAACCGCGCCTGTTTCGACTTTTTCGGTTAAACGAGCAATATCCAACAGTTCGTCGAGATGTTTTTCGATAAACCCAGTATTATAAGATCCACGGAGAAAATCTCCATTGAACATAATCAGATGGACAACGTCGAGATTTGTATCGACCCCTTCGATCGTCATTTCTTCAAGCGCACGGCGCATTTTACGAATCGCTTCAAGACGCGTCGGAGCCCAAACGATAACCTTGCCAATCATCGAATCATAAAAGGGACTAATAACTCCGCCCGCATATAATCCACTATCAACGCGTATCCCATTGCCTCCAGGAAGATGGAGAAATTCAACGGTACCTGGGCAAGGACGAAATCCATGCTGAGGATCTTCGGCGTTAATACGGCATTCGATCGAATGACCGCGCATGTCTACTTGACTCTGGATAAGAGGTAAACGTAGGCCAGCCGCAATCCGAATTTGTTCTTTAATTAAATCGCACCCGCAGCGCATTTCGGTTACTGGATGTTCAACCTGAATACGTGTATTCATCTCGATAAAATAGAAATTACGACCAGATAGAACAAATTCAACCGTTCCCGCACTCCGATAGTGTGCTGCAGCAGCCACCGCAATTGCCGCCTGGCCCATTTCTTCGCGTAGACTTTCGTCGAGCGCAGGCGAAGGGGACTCCTCGATCATCTTCTGATGATTACGCTGCACCGAACAATCGCGCTCACCAAGATGGATAATATGACCCTCTTCGTCAGCAAGGATCTGGAATTCCACATGCCGCGGATTCACAATCAGTTTTTCGACATACATCGTGTCGTCGCCAAAACACGCGCGAGCCTCCGCACAAGCTTCGTCGAGTGATGCGTCTAAGTCTTCATCCCTATCAACACGGCGCATTCCCCGTCCACCGCCTCCGGCAGCAGCTTTAAGAAGCACCGGGTATCCAACGCGCTGTGCAACCACATGAGCAGACGCACTATCGGCAACTGCACCGTCCGAACCAGGAACAACAGGAACGCCATGTTGGGCAACAAGCGCACGAGCACGCGCTTTGTCGCCAAGCATTTCTATCGTCTGTGACTCGGGTCCAATGAATACCAATCCATTTTCCTCGCACAAACGAGCAAACTCAGCATTTTCGGAAAGGAAACCGTACCCAGGATGAATAGCATCACATCCCGTGCATAATGCTGCAGTAATAATATTGTCCATATTAAGATAGCTTTGAGCTGAAGGCGCTTCGCCGATGCAAACAGATTCGTTTGCAAACTGAACCGCCAAATCATCGGCATCAGCTGTCGAGTATACGGCAACGGTCCTGATGTTCATCTCGCGGCACGTGCGTACAATACGCAACGCAATCTCCCCGCGATTGGCTATGAGGATCTTTCTAAACATCGCGCCTACGCTTCGATTCTCATAAGCACGTCGCCAAATGCTACCATCTGACCATTTTGTGCGGGAACCGATGTGACAACGCCATCATGCGATGCTTTGATCTCATTCATGACCTTCATCGCTTCGATGATACACACCACATCGCCCTGCTTAACATGCTGGCCCACCGACACAAATGGTTGGGCTTCAGGCGATGATGCGGCATAAAATACGCCAACAAGCGGAGCAGTAATGTCGTCCGCCGAAGCCGGCATGTCGCCATTTACCGATCCCCTATGAGAATTCGTATCAGGTGCTGGCGCATCCGATCCCTGCTGCGTCTGAGCCCCGCAATCAGCACCTGCAGAGTTGCCCGCCGATGTATCTGATTGTTCAGAAGCTGCACGATTTGGAACAGGTTGATTGGAATCCGCGCACGATGAAGGTACCAGTATCGTTTTAGCCGGATGAGCACCAGCTTTTGTCACCTTCAGATGCATCCCTTTGTATGAAAGTTCGAGTGATACCATCGTTGAGCGCTCAAAGTCTTCGACGATATGATGCACATCATTAAACATATCATGCGAAGAAGAATGCCCGTCGGATTTGCCTTCTGATTGCTTCATAACTTGTATTGCGCCCCTCTCCATAAAAGCGCGCCCCTATACCTTTAGTAGGTTTGTGCCTTATAGATTACTTAAACCCGCAAAACGAATCCTCTATGTATACAAAGTACGTTGCATGAGTCATAAGACACCACGTTGTACCCCATATGAAACAAATAGGATGAATTCATTACTTGCCATTAAGATCACTAGCCACTTCTCTGACATCTAGGCAGAAAAGTGGCTAGTAGCTCATCTAGTCAAGAAGAGAATCAATTTCCTTAACGATGTCGTTAACGGTTTTCATCTTTGGCAACGCTTCCTCAGGAATCGTAATGCCAAACGCATCTTCGAATGCCATGTTTAATTCAACAGCATCAAGAGAATCGGCATCAAGATCGTCCTCGATTGATGCTTCCAACGTCACATCATCCGCATCGCAGTTAAGTGTATCGACAATGATGTCACGTACTTTTTCGAAGGTCATTCCTACTCCTTATCAATCTGCGAATCTCACATGCAAGTAAGTCCGCAATTTCTGGATATCCCTAGATATCGCATATCTACCTTGTACAACTTGCATAGCTTATTATATGAACGGATGAATATTTTTCAATCTTTTTTATAAATAACTTTAATTTAATCTTTTTATATACATGTACCTACGAAAAGCAGCGAGTGCGACGCATTGTGTGCCTTAATGTCAGGAAGATTTCGTCCCTGTCACAAAGACGAAAACTGTACTACAATACCCGCATGCAGAAAGCAATGTCATATTATGCGTCGCTGTGGGCGACGATCATACTTCCAATGAACGGATCGTCTCGATAGCCATGTGGCAGCGATACACATTTCACGACTTCAGGGTTATCGCCCACTATCTTGGTGTCTTAATTATCTTTATTGCGGGCGCAATGCTCATTCCCTTCATTGTCGCGTGCATTCACGGCGAATGGGAACCAGCAGCACGTTATCTCTTCTCTGCTGGTAGTGCCCTTTGCATTGGGCTCGGGTTGCGAATGCTCCGTATCGAGCCCGGATACCTCAATCAGCAGCAAGCCCTCGCTGTAACAGGGCTTTCATGGGTTATTCTCGCTTTAATAAGCGCCATTCCCCTTGCCCTTTGCGGTCATTTCGAAAGCTATTACGATGCACTCTTCGATTGTGTATCTGCTTATACAGCAACAGGCGTTAGCATTATCAGCGATCTCGACCATCTGTCGAACGCAGATAATATGTGGCGTTTTACTATGCATTTTGCCGGAGGTCTTGGTTTAGTTGTCATTGCCCTCTCACTTGGAGCATTTGGCAAAGTTTCGACGTCAAGTCTCTATACATCCGAAGGGCGCAGCGAACATGTTCTTCCTAACGTTGTAGAAACAGCTCGTTTCATTCTGAAATTTTCGCTTCGCGTTATCTTCGTTTCAACTGTCGCGCTTACGATTTTACTTGTCGGTCTTGGAATGTGTTTTGATCGAGCAGCACTCCAATCGCTTTGGCTATCGATATCTGGATTTATGACCGCAGGATTTAGTCCAATGAGTGATAGCGTAACCTACTATCATTCCGAACTCGTCGAATGGGTACTGATGCTGGTAATGCTCATTGGCGGATTTAACTTTAGTCTCCATGGCAGCCTCGCACGCGGGCATATTAGAGGGTTCTTTAAAGATATCGAAGTACGAAGCAGCGTTATTTGGTGGACCTTCCTACTTGTCATCCTTATTTTGTCGATTTGCTCCGTTCCGCAATTAAGCAATTTGACCACACTGGTACGTACTGTTTTGTTTAACTTCGTTTCCGCTGCCACAACAACAGGATTCGTCACGCTTACCCCACCCCAAATGATGGGAATACTTCCCTCTGGTGCAGCTCTTGTACTGGTACTCGCTATGGCAATTGGCGGATCATCAGGGTCAACGACAGGCGGCATTAAGATCATGCGCGTCGGAATCATCGCTAAATCTGCTATCGAGACTATGAAAATCGCTTCATCGTCTGAATCCGCGCGAATTGTAACTACGTATAATCATATCGGCCGCCATGTACTCCATTCTGATACGGTCAAACAAGCTATGACGGTTTTCATTCTGTTTGTTATTACGTACACCATAGGCGCACTTATTGGAATTGTTTATGGCTATGATGCAATTGCATCGCTATTTGAAAGCGTAGCAATGGCAAGCAACAGCGGTATCGCAAGTGGTATTTCCACGCCAGACATGCCGTTTGTCCTTAAGACAACATACATGGTTGAAATGTGGGCAGGCCGTCTTGAATTTGTAACACTCGTCGCTTTGGGCATCAAGATTGTTGTTTCGCTCAAACCGCGCTTTCATTTGAGCCATGTCTTCCATCGCAACTAGTGCCCCATTTCACATCTAGCCATTTGGTACCCATCTGTTGTTAGTACACGGATATCAGTTGTACAGAGATACCCACGGCTGATGCCATCAACGCACGAACATCACATTGAACGTCACATTAATTATCAAGCCGTCTTATATCGTGTAATTTCGTCATTGTGTGAGTCAGCTTAAACTGGCGCAAAGACCGTGTGAAATACTTATGACGGATATGTTATATATCTTTTCGCATACCTGTTATAATAGGTGACTCACTTATACATAGTACGTATAGCCGCTTTCGATATGCCGGCATAGCCAATTAATCTCTAGGCAGGCATGGCATGCCGAGCAAGCGTAGAAAAGTGTATAAATGCCAGGGAAACGGCACAAAGCAATCGGTGCAAAGCTCATTGGCTGAATATTGAACCATGTATCATTAACCATCCAGGAGGTTTTTCGTTTTATGAGTCATTCCGCACGTCTTACCGTCATCGGTCTCGTGTGTTCATGCCTGCTTATTGTTCTGATTATCTTTTCGGCATCATGCTCCGCGCTTACCTCTTCAACTTCAACAACTGTTTCGGAAACGAGCCCGTATGACTGGTCAAAGCTCCATACCGACAATGGCCATTATGCATACTACGAAGGCGACCAGCTTAAATCAAAGTTGGGCATCGATGTTTCCAGCTTTCAAGGCACCATTGATTGGAATGCTGTTTCTAAAGATGGCATCTCATTTGCAATGCTCCGATTAGGTAGCCGTGGGTACACTGAAGGCAAACTCATTACGGACGAATCATTTGAGCAAAATGCGAACGAGGCAAACGCCGCAGGTATCGGCGTTGGAGCATATTTTTTCTCACAGGCAATAAATGAAGAAAAAGCCGAAGAAGAAGCCGACTTTGTGCTCGACAACATCCAAGGGACTAACGTTACTTACCCTATTGTGTATGATTATGAAAAGGTCACCGAAGAGGCAGCACGCACCGATGGACTCACCGATGCAGAGTGCAGCGCCTGCGCACGTGCATTTTGCAATCGAATTCAAAATGCAGGATATGCGGTCATGATTTACGGCAACACATACGATCTTCAGCGCCTTGACCAGGACGTAATCGATAAATATCCTATCTGGTACGCTGAATATTCAACGCCACCTAGCACGACTTGCTCGTTCGAAATGTGGCAATATTCCAACAAGGGAACCGTTGCAGGCATCAACGGTCGCGTCGACATGGATCTGTGGATGGATACAGCAGATACTTCAAAGTAACAACTGGGTGCACGACCCGAGTATCTTTACCTCGAGTCGTGCACTGGTCAAAAACTATTTCATTAATTTACATACTGCCTGAGCATAGGCAACTGGATCATCGATAGGCAAGCCTTCTACAAGCAGCGCCTGGTCGTAGAGAATATCAGTATAGGCATCGACCTTATCTTTGTCCCCTGCCTTCTGAGCATCCTGTAGCGTCTTGAAGATCGGATGCTTAGCGTTGACCTCGAGCACACGCGAAGACTTAACGCCTTGAGAATCAGGCATCTGCGACATGACCTTTTCCATCTCAAGGGAAACAGGTCCTTCGGCAGTTAAGCACACCGGGGCATCGGTCAAACGCGTTGACACAACAACTTTAGAAATACGATCGCCAAGTTTATCCTTCATCGCAGAGAACAAATCTCCGTTTTGATCGGTAACTTCTTTTGCAGCAGCCTTATCGTCATCGCTCTCCAGGCCCAAATCGCCACCGGCAACATTTTTAAGTGGCTTATCGCTATAGTCACGCATTGCCGACATGCAGAAATCGTCGACGTCCTGCGTACATAGCAGCACATCATGCCCCTTATCAAGCACGGATTTAACGATAGGCGTCTTGCCCAAACGATCAGTCGAATCGCCGGCTGCGTAGTAAATTGACTCGCATGAATCGCCTGCATCTTTGAGATATTCATCGAGCGTAATCATCTTTTTCTGCTTTGCAGAATAGAACAACAGCAGATCAGCAAGTACATCTTTGCGTCCACCATAGCTTGCGTACAAACCGTATTTTAGGCCACGACCAAAGTTCTCAAAGAACTTTTCGTACGCTTCACGATCGTTATCACGCATGGAAGCGAGATCAGATTTGATCTTCTTCTCAATTTTGTGCGCAATTGCCTGAAGCTGACTATTATGTTGCAACGTCTCACGCGAAATATTAAGGCTTAGATCCTGGCTGTCGACAACACCGCGAACGAAGTTAAAATAGTCCGGAATAAGCTCTTCGCATTTTTCCATAATGAGCACGTTTGAACTGTAGAGCTCAAGGCCCTTCTTGTAATCCTTGCTGTACAAATCATATGGAGCACGACTAGGAATAAAGAGCAGCACATCGTAGGCAATTGCACCTTCAGCATGCACGCTGATCGTGCGCGCAGGATCGCTATAGTCATGGAACTCAGACTTGTAAAATTCGTTATACTCTTCCTGTTTAACATCAGATTTACGACGTTTCCAGATTGGCGTCATCGAATTGATAGTGTCAATTTCTTTGTACTCTTCGTACTCTGGTTTGTAATCATCGCCGGCATCTTCTGGCTTAGGCTTCTGGCGCGACTTGGTGCATTCCATCTTGATGGGGTAACGCACATAATTGCTGTAGCGTTTGATGAGATCCTTTAGACCATATTCAGTCAGATATTCATCGTAGTTATCGTCGTCGGTATTCGGCTTAATGGTAAGAATAATATCGGTACCATTATCCTTTTTGTCAGCCTCGGTGATCGTATATCCTTCGACGCCATCGCTTTCCCAGCGATACGCCTGGTCGCTGCCGTACGCCTTGGTGACTACGCAGACCTTCGAAGCGACCATGAATGCAGAATAGAATCCGACGCCAAACTGACCAATGATATCAACGTCTCCCTGCTTTTCCTGCTCAGCAGCTTCTTCTGAACGTTTGAATTCCATACTATCCGAATGAGCAATCGTTCCCAGGTTCTTTTCTAACTCATCTTTGTCCATGCCGATACCATGATCGGACACGGTAATAGTGCGTGCCTCATGATCGAATGCAATATCGATCGTTAGGTCATCGCGTCCTGCTTTGATGGACGTATCAGTTAAGCTTTTGAAATGCAATTTGTCGGAAGCATCGGATGCGTTAGAAATAAGCTCACGCAAAAAGATGTCCCGATTGGTGTAAATCGAATTAATCATCAGGTCGAGGAGCTTTTTGCTCTCGGTTTTGAACTTTCTCATCAGATAGAACCTCGTCTCTTCTTTCTGCCACTTCCTACGCTGTGGCGGCGTCTACATCTTTGGTAGAACTATCGGCTGCACGCTTAGTCTGCTGTGCATGTACTTGGACACTTGAATGCCAAGATTGCCTACACGCCTGGATGCTCAGAGCATTCGAACGCCTAATCGCTTTATTACTTGAGTATTTAGCCTAATAGATACCCATCTATATGCTCAAACAATGAAACATATTTTAGCAGTCGATAGTATAGAGTGCCAAAACATGATTATAGTAGCCTGAAGAAGAAGCGCAACAGAACGATCGATACGCCACCGAATGGTTACATTTGCTCAAAGGAATAACGCATAAGCGAATTGTGGACGTTAGCCTTACGCACGTTAGCTTTATGTACGTTAGCCTTGCACACGCAAAACCTGAACAAGTGATTCTTACCCGTGTGGAGTCTTACTTATAGAGCAACACCGTAAAAGTCTAACGAAAACGGACGATCTCAGCTCTTTATTGTTTCATCTGCCGCTACCTTTACCTTTATGGTTACGGTTATACCTGCTGCACAACTCTACATAATGCAGTTGCGATTAGTTCATGATCGTTTACAATGTGAGTTACTATAACGACTAGATGGCTAACAGCATTTTTATCACTTCGCAATCAAAATGCACCACGGAGAATTCGCAGTTGCTATCTACGATCTACGCAAGCCATTACATAGAGCAGTCTCAGGGAGCAGTATGCCAGCAAGTGATCGCACATCTTTCGATCGTACATCGCAGATTCGCGGACAACATGCCGCTGTTACATCCTGCTCTAATGTGTACGGTGTCACGAGTGCAACACCCGCAGCACCCGACGTGCGCAAGCACAATAGTGCAATTGATTCGCTTCCGACTTCGACTGATGATTTACTCAACGAGCTCAAACGTAGTCCTACAGCTCAAACGTTCTGTGATCATCATCAAGACGAAAGCATCGATCTTGCTACGTATCTTAACCGCTCGCTCGATCGTAAGCATCTTAAGCGAATCGATGTCATTCACGCCGCAGGCATCAATGAGACTTACGGCTATCAGATCTTTTCTGGGTCTCGACACCCTAATCGCGATCGTCTGATCTGCCTTGCTCTCGCTCTATCGTATACGCTCAAAGAGACGCAGCGCCTTCTTACCTTTGCAGGGACAAGTGAGCTTTACTGCCGCATCAATCGTGATGCCGTTATTATCTTTTGCATCATGCATCATCTGACTCCTCAAGCGACAAATGAATATTTGTATCGTCTTGGCGAAGCTACGCTTGATTCCATGGGAGACTAACGTGCATATAGTGCCTCCCTCTATCGAACAACGCTCTACCCAAGATTGTGCCAAACCGCTCAATCCTCAGAATGGCCAACATCACATTCGACAGGCTAGTCAGCAGTCCAATCGAGAGATTGATCCTTCTGATAATGTGCAGTTCAGATCGCAGCCCAACACGCAACCTGATACACAGTCTAATCAGCAACCTATATTGCAACCCAGTTCGCGGTTCGATCAAAGATTTGAATCGCAGCCCAACGATCAACTCGATAGCGAGCTCGATCGCGAGCTTGATGCAATAGCATACGATTCATCATTTACTCTTGAATCTGTACTCAAGGAAAATGACTGGGAACGGACCGAGCTCATCCACGATGCATCAGGGCATCAATTCATCCGAAAGTACTTAAGCAAGGAAAATCATTTTGGCGCGCAATATAAAATTGTTGCCCGCTTTAGCAATCCCGCACTCCCTCATATCTATGCGCTCTATGATCTGGCCGATCGTCAGGTTGTGCTCATGGAATATCTTCGAGGAAAAACGCTCCGACAATGGATCCTATCTGATGGTCCCCTGCCCGATAGCCAAGCGCGCATGGTTCTTCGCGATCTTTGCGTAGGAGTCGCAGCACTTCATCACTGCGCACCTCCCATCGTTCATCGCGATATTAAGCCCGACAATGTAATCCGCACTCAAGCTGGCGTTTCGCTGATCGATTTTGGCATCGCACGCCGCTACGACGAACAAGCACGCCAGGATACTTCTTCATGGGGAACAATGGGCTATGCAGCTCCAGAGCAGTTTGGCTTTGGACAAAGTAGCCCACGCACCGACATCTACGCTCTTGGCATGTTGTATCGTTTCCTTCTCACCGGGCGCGACCCTGAGCCAGAGCAGCGCAAACATTTATCTGAGGAATTCGATATTCCCACTGGTGCCCGCACGATTATTGCGCAATGCATCGAGCTCGACCCCATCGAACGCCCTTCGTCGATCGAAGCATTTTGTGCACTGCTCGGACACGATATGCATCAAAATGGTTCGACTTCTTTTGCTACACCTTATGCCTATCGCAATGAGCAAGATAGCGCCAAGAAAACGCCTCATAATCCCCTTAATCAATCGCCTAATCCTAACGAACACAATAGTTCGGTGTTCGCATCGTCGGACCAATCTCAAACGCAGAATGTGCTCCAGAATGAGACACGTATACAAGGCAGAGCACAATTTCGTAGCGACTCTAAGCCACAATATGCCTCAAATATGCAGCGGGCGACATCTCAGCAAAGTTATGCTGCACACGCGCAAAACAATCAGCGGATCAAATCTGTCATTCGCATTGGCCGAATAATCGTGAATAGCATCGTCCTTATAGCGCTAGGCATTCTGATTCTAGGATTCGCTGCCGTTATGATCACTCCAGGAAAAACGCTCATAGGATCCGATGCACTTATGTATCGTTTGGGCGTACTGTTCCTTATGCTCTCATGTATCTTAAGCGTCCTCACACTTGTTGATCCCGCTCATATCATCGAGCGAATCCCCCGTTTTAAACATTATCGATTCCGCAATCGTTTCGTTTTGGCACTTATCCTATTCGTAGTTTGCTTTGTGCTCTGCTGCGTTTGCATTGCGTGCCTTTCGCCTACCTATTACGCAAGCAACTAGGCGCGCAACGTGCCACCAATTAGTTTGCCTGCCAAGCAAGATGTACCGCATTATCAGTCGAATCTTGGGCTAGCAATCAAAATATCAGCAATCATCGTTTATCTAAAGTACAGATCATTAGCTACCGGCTCTTGCTCGATGTATGATTTACCAACAATCAACGTTTATCTAAAAGTAGATCGTTAGTAGCCAATTTTTTCTCAACATACAATTCACTAGCAGTCAGCCCTCGTCCCTGAGAGCAAAACATCTTATCGTTAATCGCAAGCTCACATCGAGCTATCAACGCTTCACTAATCGCAAGTGCACGATAGACTTTCAACGCTTCATCGATTACGGACAAGCGACAAACTATCAACATTTCAGCTCTACTGCTTCAAAATCCCCGCTACGTAGATTCCGAAGCAGTGTGACCTTCATATCATTCCACGTTCACTGTAGCGTCATCAGAATTGCAACGTTACTAGAATTACGAGTGCAACGTTACTAGAATCCCGTAACCTGCTTGAGTTCGAAGGACGCAGGCGTGCCATTCGGGCTTAAAGCTGCTGCCTCAAATTTCCATGGCGTATTTGCCGCAAGGTTTGTAGTATTCGCGGTCGCTGTGCCAATTTGCGCTCCCGAGGCATCCTTAAGCACGTATTCTACCTGTACATACTTAACTTCTTTATCCGTGGTATTAGTAAACGTACCCGTTATTTTATAGTTCCCATATCCAGAATCGACAATTTGCTCATCAGCAATCGTGTATTTCTGCTTCGACGCATCATCCGATTTAGCTGTTCCGCTCGATTGAGCGCTTGAAGACGAATCGGTTGTCTTCGTCGAAATCGAATTCGTCGAATCGTTGACTGCTTTGCTACATGATGCAGCGCAGCTGCCTAAACAAAGCAAAAAGACAAGAAGAACGATAAGAACCCAAAACCAAGCCTTTTTATAGAACGGTTTGAGATTTGCACCACAATTTGGGCATCTATCTGAATATTTAGGTATCAGCGCACCACATTTCTTACAGCTTTTCTGCGGCACCGTATTCTGTTGCGCCTGATGGTTTCCTGCGTTGTAGTCCATTACTCCCCTTTTCGGTCACTACGTATGAATTTCGTCGAAATGCATACTAAACAACAAAGCAGAGCGATTCATTAGCTCCCAGCTAAGATTTGGCTATTTTTTGATGCGTGTTCTTGTTTATCTGATATTTCTTCTTACTTACTGATGTCCGCGCGAACTTGATTCATATATCTCATGCCAACCAGTGCCTCCCCATGTAAAAAAGCAATAGAATCTCCTCCCCCGTTTGATTCGCATGTCTCATGTCAACCGGCATCTCTCTTCATTCTTGCTAATACCTATTCCCTGTTTACTTGGCTAACGTCTACATTTAGTCAATCAATGTCCGCTTTTGTATAGGCAGCACGCTGCTTTTTACTTAGTAAAGGAACAAATGGCAACCATTTCGTTGCAAGTTACCGATCCGAGGAGACTTTATTTGCACAAAGGTCTACTATGGGGGCTATGAGGGAGCTATACGCCAAAAAAACGAATAGTTATGGTCGTTAACTTAATAATGTTACGATTGCTATAAAATGTGTTACCATTGTCCTACGAACAGAGCGTAGGCGTAGTACACAGCATGACGTCTCTGGACGTTCCTTGACGATTCCTCAGGGGAGAGAGGCTTCGACGACCCGAAACGTCGAGGTTCCCCAACTGTTCCGACGACCTCACGAGCCTCCATGTGCATCGTGAGGTCGCCTTTTTATTCCCATTCAAATTTCACGCGTTACTTGCATTATGCAGCGTTGATGTGCATAGGAATGTAGCGACATCGTAAC
The DNA here is from genome assembly GCA_002417975.1 of Eggerthellaceae bacterium UBA5808. GTDB lineage: Bacteria > Actinomycetota > Coriobacteriia > Coriobacteriales > Eggerthellaceae > UBA5808. Next base: position 14,050 of record DIDE01000060.1, on the reverse strand, counting down.
AGGCATGCTGTTTGCGTGACGGAATGTCGTCACACTGGCAAGCAAGTGCCGAAACGCGAGATTTTTTCACCCACATGGTATCGGACATTTTCTGAATCCTATAGGTCGCGCTTCTCATTAGGTGTTATGGAGACGTTTTACCTATTGTATACGTTCGAAAAACACGAATCGGCATCTATTCGCCAGCGCTTCATCCAAGGCGCTACATTTAGGTTACGTATACGTCTCAACGGCATGTTCCTTGGTCAGAATGTATTCGAAGATGCTACCTTGGCATCTCCAATAGGTCTCAGTGACATGTTTCTTCACCAGTTTGCATTCAAACGTGGTGTAGTGGGACACATAGGCTGCGCGCACAAATACGATCGCCAGATCAAGCGTAGATGCGATCGATAAGCGCAGAACACGATCAACTATAATCAGTCAGCAACTCGTAGGCGGTGCAATCAAAGTAGCGCACTGGCATAGAGCACGATCAACTGCAATCAGTCAACAGCGTTGTATAGAAAACAGGAACGAGTACGATCGGCAGACGAAGCCGTAATGTATAAAGCAACATCGACTACAGTTGACGAGTAAAGCTACGGCAACAAGAGCACATACATGCACTAATGTGCAAGACGGCGCGACAATGCTGTACACGAAATGACATACACAAGAAGGGAGACGATGGCGATTACAAACGTGATCATTTCGGCGCCAGATTGCTTTTGCATCCAGTACGTAAACGTAGACGTTTGCACGCCCATTGCCATAATTCCCTGACTAAAAATGACATACAGCAAAACGAGAAGAGAGAAGATTACCGGAAGCACCCGCACAGGAGCAGATAATCCCTGTTTAAACGCAAGCGGCATAATGCAGGCAATCATAACCAGTGCAAGAGCGCATCCGCAAAGAGCAGATGGGAGTAACGTTGGGTCCTGCACTGACCCAACAATTTTTCCAACAAATGTGCCGCCAATACCTACATTCGCAAGCAGAGTGCACACGCCAGTGCAGATCGCCGCCATAAGTACACTGACGATCAGCGAAAACGCCAGCAGAATCAAACAGGTAAGATAGCGAGCCACAACAATCTGTTTCACTGTTACCTCAAAATTTTCGCAACAATGTTTCCAGTCTCGATGTTCGTCAACCGCAAGAACACGCAAGATAAACGCGCTCGTCACAGCAATGGTTACCACGGGAACAACGATCGCAACATTACCAAGACTCAGACAGAGGATAATCGCTACGAATAATCCGCTTAAAAGAGCAGTTAGAAGCACGTCTTTTATACATGCCAGATCATTTTTTATCATGATTTTCATTGTAGGACCCTCTCAAAAAATAAGCGCTAAGCTATTAGCTAATAACTGATGGCCATAGCCATCAGCTTCAACCAGTAGCCTGTGACAATTAGTCTATAGCCATTAACTAGTAGCTAATCCTTAGCCATCGACTTCGATTATCGACCTACGATCATCATATTCAGCCATCGACCTATGGTCATCAGCCTTAACTGTCAACCTCGATTATTTGCCTGCAGCTAGTACCTTAGCCAGCAGGATTAATCACTTGTCTTAATCTTAGTCATTGTAGCAAACAGCGTAGCGTAATGGAGAAAGACCTCAAATGATTAAAGTAGGGACAAAATTATTTTCTTAAATATGAATGGTCACGAGAAAAGTTCTTGGCTCAAATGAGAGCAAGTTCTGCGACGCTCGCTGAACAATCATCATTCGCTCCATCTGCGGAAAATACACTCTATCTGTGGAACATGCGCCCTGCCACTACTCTGGGAATATACGCTTTAGCCGAGGAAGATGTGCTCTACCTCCCTGGAAAGATGTACGCCACCTCTACCATAGGAATATGCACTCTGCCACCATAGGAAAATATACTCTATCCGTGAAAGAACAACCTCTGTCCGTAGAGTATGCACTCCGTTCGCACGCAAAGTAATCTCTAAGTAGCATTCAGACAACAGCACAGCTTATGACGCAAACTGAGCAACCACTACCGTGCGCCCCGCCTGTTCAAGCAAACGGATAAGATCATTACACGCAAGTTTAAGAGACGCACCATTGTGCATGGGGTGAACATAGATATCGCGTTGATCAAACGCTGTATCAAATAACGCCACAACGGATGCAGCCGACACCTGGAATAAAGCGAATGGCGTCACCGAACCAGGCATGATGTTTAAATACGATTGCAATTCATCCTTAGACGCAAAACTTAATCGCTTACTCCCCACCGCTTCGGCAATACGCTTAAGGTCCGCCCGCTCAAAGAGCGGCAAGGTCGCTAAATACCAATGGAGGCGTTTACTATCATGCAAAAACAAACTTTTGCTCGACGCCTCGGGTGATGGAATTCCTTTGGGAAGGCCATCACTAGCAGAAAAGAATGGCTCATGCCGGAACAACGTATAGTGGCATCCGTCATGCTCAAGTAATTGAATAACGTCGCGTTCATCCATGTCATAGCTCCTTTTCACCAGTTTTGACTTTACGAGTCACTATTCATTCCACATGTTTCCCTATCGTTCGTATCGCATGTTTCTTGCAGCTCATGACATATGCGCTTTGCAACTTATACCGCGCGTTCTGTACAACTTACGTACTTCCTTATAACTCTTATCAATAGCATTTCCTACAGCTCATTGCACATTCCTTGCAGCGCCTGCATATTCCATGCAGCTCATTACACCCCCCCCTACAATTCGTAGCAAGGTGCTCCCTCAAAACGAGGAAATGCAGGAAGTCTGCCCCGGGTGCGCTCAAGATATTGCGCAACAGCAAGCACTCCACCATCATCAAACCGACGTCCAACAACCTGTACATCGATGGGAAGACCGCGCACATCATCATGCGCTTCGCGGTACACCCCCGCTGGCTGACCCGTCTGATTAAACCAGGCCACAAACTGCGTGTGGTAGAGCGGATCTTGGTCTAGCTTGCCCATCAGGTCCTGCTCTGACTTGTCCGTCGGTTCTTGTTCTGGCTTGTCCGTTAGTTCTTGTTCTAGCTTGCCCGTCAGATCCTGTTCTGGCTTGTTTAGCTGACCTTGCTCTGACTTGTCCATTGGTTCTTGTCCTGACTTATTCTTCGACTTTTTCCCCGAATTGCTCTCATTCCCTGGGCCAAACGAATAGGCATCAAATCCCGAAACGGGAATAACAGGACAGAGAAGAAAGTCATAGCACGACGTTCGACGCTCAAGATTACGCGCCGTTGCAAGCAGGCCATTGAGGGCATCCTCGTAATCGGCCATGCAAAGCGTATCCGCTCCCTCAAGCCAATGCGTTATAGGCTCAAGCAACTTTTTAGAATGACGGGATGCACGCACCTCGGCCGCCGCACGTGCTTGGAATACGCGATTTGCATTATCGAAATCGGCATCAGTTAAATCTGGAGAAGCCAGCTCGACCAAACATCCCACCTGTTCTAATCGATGTGCCGCAGCATTAACCGCATCGCGTACCTCAGACTCGACAGGATGTCCGTATCCCATTGATTCAATAACGCCCACTCGCGGCAATCGTTGTAGAACACTTTCGAATGTACACGAAGTAAACGAGCCTGGCAGACTCATCACGTCGCTCGACGCATGTGTTCCTACAACGGATAGTCCTTCGATCACATCACTCACCGAACGACCTACAACACCAGCAGATCGCATGCTGCTCGCAGGAGAATATGCGATCCGCCCCTGTGTGGGTTTAATGGCAGCAAGCCCACAATGACCTGATGGCAAGCGTACCGATCCCGCAAGGTCTGTTCCAAGCCCCAGTGCACCAAGACCAGCCGCCAATGCAGCTGCAGTTCCTGAGCTTGACCCGCCAGGACTTACATCGGCATCCCACGGATTCATTGTGATACCAAATTGCGAGCTTATTCCACTCGCAAGCATCCCCATATCAGGCATGGTCGTTTTCGCGATGATGATCGCGCCCGCTTCACGCAAACGCATGACAGGCTCAGAGGTCTCTGATGACGCAGAATCACCATCATGAATCGCCGTGCCATTCCAACGACGCATCCCTTTTACGCGAAAGCAATCCTTGACGATAACCGGTATACCATCAAGCGGCCCAATTGGGGCTGACTGCGCATACCGATCAGCACTCTGTTTTGCTTCTTCCATAGCCATTGGGTTCAATGCGCTCAAAGCATTGATTTTGGAGGTAATGGAACGTGTATACGAAAGATGATCGCCAATTACTTGTAGCGGAGAAAGATCTCCACGTCGGTACGCAGCACGATATTGAGCAATACGATACATATAGGCATCATGTCCCTTCTCCGCGGACAAGAATGCCACTTAGGCATATGCCGTTCAGGCACACGCGGCATTTCTTATCCATTCACATTGAGGGGGGGGGCGGTTGATAGCGCAATCAATATAGCAGCTAATTGATACTATTGATAGGTGCAGTAACGACACAACCAATAGCATAATTAGCACCGCTATTCATGCCATAATCAATCAGGTAATCAATGGACTTATTCTTATCATGTGCGTACCGCTATAGCAAGCAGCAATAGTTTGGAGCTGCTACCAAACATTATTTGCGAGATGAGACGTTATGCAAGGAGTCAGAAGTATCGATCGGAAGAATAATCGTCGCAGCAAATCTTCCATGAACCGCCTTTCCTCGTGCAGATCCGTCGACGTTTAATAACCCTCCATGTGCGTGAGCAATGCGGCTTACTAAGACAAGGCCAAGTCCATGTTCTGCAACCGATGTATGTGCTAAACGATCAGAATCAGCCGAAGCAAGCTTTGCACGTAGCGTTGTAAGATCATCTGCCGCTATACCAATACCATCATCGGTAACGGAAATTCTAACGCACCGACCTTTTGGCCCATCAGGCGCTGCATTGTCATTGTGCGCCGTAGCAACATCATCATACGCGGTAACGTCAGCCGTCGCCCCATCAACGCTATGCATCTCATTATTGGTGCACGTCTCACCACCAGTATGTGCCTTATTATCAGCACACACCTCACTGTTCTCACGCGACTCATCATTGCACATCGCAACATTAAGATGAACGTTGATCGTGCAACCATCAGGATTATGATTGATCGCATTCTGAATAAGGTTATGTAGCGCCCGCTGCAACAAATGGACATCGCCATCAAGCCGTGTGTCACCTACAGTATTCGAGCACTGACACTCAATACAATACTTGCCTTCTGGCATGGCGTTGAGATATTCAACAACGGTACTGCGTACAAGTGATGTCACTGCGATAGGTTCACAATGCAGCGGCTGATTATCGTATTCAAGTTGCGAAGCAGCGTTGAGATCGTACACCAAATCTTTAATACGCAAACTCTGAGCACGAATCGTCAACGCGTATGCACGTGATTGATCCGACGTCGTCGCATCATGAGTAATAGAATCCGCATATCCCGTTATCATCGAAAGCGGCGTTCTAATATCGTGAGACACTCCTTTAATCCACGATTCACGCGCTTGATCTTTACGCCTGATGATATCGGATGCCTCATTAACGCTTTGGACTATCTGGCTAAGATCACCTCCATATGCAAGCGACACGGGGCGACCCTTTGACAAATCATCGAGTGCATCAGTGATAGGTCCCACGGTGCGACGCATCGAGCGCCACGAAATCCATGTATAGAGTACAAAAATGAGAACATCGACGATAAACACTATATTAAAGAAAATTCCAAACGTTGCATCACCTCCAATGTATCCATTAGAGGTCCAATACGCTTCCGACGGAACGCCCATTATAAGAAGCGACCCATCACCATGATCCCAAATATATACCGGACAATCATTCACCTTATGAGCGTGCGCGGCCAACGCCATCTGCGTTGTCGTATACGACTGCGGAAGTTCATCAGGTGCATTTTCGGACCATATGACCTGCCCCTGTGCATTAACAAGTTGCAGCCACAAACCTCTGTCATACACAGTAGCAAGCGTTTGATCGTCGATCGTCCATTGACCATTTTGCTGCTGGGCAAGTTCTCCGTCGACCTGTTTTAAAAACGTCGGGAATGCTTCTTGTGCACCCGTGCGCCCATCCATATAGAGCATCACATCGACATACACAATAATGTTCACCGCTACAACAATTATGGCAACCGCTAAAAACGTAAGCAGCCGCTTAGAAACATAACGAGCGAATGCTCCCTGCTGCTGCAAATAACGTCCAAAAAATCTCAGACTATGACGCGACTTTGGACGCTTTCTTGCAGAACTTGGGACACATGGAGGAGTCGGTGGATACCCAGGCGGCGTTTGTACTGGTTTCATATGCTCACCTACCCTTGTGCGATGAGCTTATAACCAAGCCCTTTAACGGTGACCAGGGCCTGCGGATGCGCAGGATCCTGCTCAATTTTCTCACGCAGTCGGTGGATATGAGCCATAAGCGTATTTTCGTAGCCAAAGGAGTCTTCCCAACACGCCTGGCATAACGCATCAATCGTCACAATCCGACCGCGATTTTGAGCAAGCACGCGCAAAATATCATGCTCTTTTGCCGTAAGCATCACCACTCCATCGGGACGGGTGACCTCAGCCGTGTCAAAATTAACTGAGCAATATCCCAGATCAAGCGTTGGATCGTCCTCCGCATAGCAGCGTCTTAGCACGGCCATGATTCTAAGAACAAGTTCTTGTGGCAAAAACGGCTTAGCAATGTAGTCGTCAGCGCCTAGGCCTAGACCGGCAATGCGATCTTGCGGTGCATCTTTTGCGGTAAGAAAAATCGCTGGGACATGTTCCAGCGTAGCGATGCAGCGAATATAAGATAGCAGCGCATTACCATCCATCTCAGGCATCATAACGTCGAGTATGACAAGCCCGATCGATTCGTTATTGACCGCTGATGTGCGACAAAATGCGAGTGCCTCCGTCGGAGAAGTAAACGCATGAAGCGATTCGAACCCCTCGCGCGTGAGAATCTCGGAAACCATATGTAGAAGTTCCGGTTCGTCATCGACGAGCACAATGCTCTTGGTAAGTAGATGGCGCTCATTTCTGCTCATGAATGTGCTTCTCCCTCTTCGACAACTACGACAACATGCATCAGCATCGTATACATGTATTCCAACACGCTGTATCCCTATCGCGGCAATGTGCAGTTCCGATTAAAGCACAGCATGCGCACTCGTTACGCCAGCATAAACAGATTTAAGGCAATTGTAAGGAGGAACGAAGAAGACCGCAAGGACTGCTCCTTATGCTTGTAAATGCACGGTAGTGATCAGGCATTACAGAACTATTACATCAATGCTGATCAAACTACAGACAAGTCTATATGTCAGACTATCAGTCCACGAAGAAAGGACCTTCCATGCAAGTTCGCGCGTCTTCGCAGCCGCAGCACTCAACTGTATCGGGATCTTTACAACAACAGCCTTTGTCACCATCAAACCCCGCCCAACACTCTGCTTCGCAACCTGTACTCGAAGCACGAAACATTTCTAAAACCTATCGACAAGCTGGCAAAGATGGCATCATCACTGATGCTCTAAGCCATATTACGTTTAGCGTTGCTCGTGGCGAGTTCGTCGGCATTATGGGACCAAGCGGATCGGGCAAATCGACGCTGCTTAACTGCATATCAACAATCGATGAGCCCAGTTCTGGTCAGGTGCTGATCGACGGTACCGATATTGTTGGCATGAATGCACGCCAACTTTCCACGTTCAGGCGCGATAAGCTCGGATTCGTATTCCAGGATTCAAACTTACTTGACACGCTTACGTGCTACGAAAATATTGCACTCACACTTACTATTAAGCACACTCCCGCGCACGACATAGACACGCGCATCCATGCGTTTGCTCAGCGTTTAAACGTGGCGCAGGTGCTCGATAAGTATCCGTATCAAATCTCTGGCGGCCAAAAACAACGCATCGCAGCCGTCCGCGCAACAATCGGCAACCCGCAGCTCATTCTTGCCGATGAACCAACGGGCGCACTCGACTCAAAATCAGCCGCACAATTGTTGCAGACATTCGAGTCTATGAACAACATGGGATCGACCATTCTCATGGTCACGCACGATCCTGTATCGGCAAGCTACTGCCAGCGCATTGTGTTCCTTAAGGACGGCGTGGTTGAACAAGAACTTACACGTTCAAGTGACGACCGCTCGGCTTTCTACGCTCAGATCGTCAAATCTTCCGCCGAAATCGAGGGAGGTATCGCCTGATGCTTGCTAAACTCGCTCTTGGCAACGTACGTAAATCGATACGAGATTTTGGCATCTACTTTCTGACCATTGCGCTCGGTGTCGCCGTCTTCTATGCATTTAATTCGATTACCGATCAACAGGCAGTAACGGCGATCGGTTCAAGCAGTAGTTTACGCGAACTCTTGGTCGATATTCTTAATGATGTCAGTATCTTTATCGCATTTATTCTGGCATTTTTAGTCATCTATGCCAATCGGTTCCTTATCCGACGCCGTAAGCATGAATTCGGCATCTATTTGACCCTCGGCATGCGTAAGCGTGATGTGCTTGCCATCGTATCAATCGAAACTATCCTGGTAAGTGCCGCTTCACTTATTTTTGGACTCATCTTGGGATGGGTATTCTCTCAAGTCCTTATGCACGTCACCGCATCGATGTTTCAAGGAACACTCGACGGATTTGTGTATGGATACTCAATGGTCGGACTCACACGCAGCATTATCGTATTTCTAGCGATTTTCCTCGTTGCATCGTTCGCCAATGCTCGCGCCGTTACTAAAGACAAGCTGATCGATTTACTCCACGCTGGGCAAAAAAACGAAACGCTCAAACTGCGTAATCTTGCGCTTTCATTCGTCCTCTTTATTGTTTCATGCGGAATTATTGCCTATTCGTACTACCTCCTGCACAGCAATGGCCTGACCAACCCTTCGCCACAACTTCTTGAGGCAACCATTCTTGTTTGCGTTGGCACTGCCCTTTTGTTCTATTCGCTTTCGGGCTTTTTACTCAAGCTTGTGCAGATGATCAAGCCTCTGTATCTTCGCGGCCTCAACATGTTTACGCTTAGGCAGCTCGCCGCAAAGGTGAACACAACATTTGCTTCTATGACCGTCATCTGCCTTGCCTTATTCCTGGCAATCACGAGCGTCTGCAGTGGCATTGGATGCACCAACGCTCTATCCAGCAGCATCGCAAAAACGACTGCTTACGATGCAACAACAAGCGCTACCTGGTCGTCGTACAAAACAATGATGGGTGTCGAAGCAAATCCCGACTGCTATGAACAATGTACGCTCGATCAAGACAACCATATGCTTCCTGCTCTCAGCAATCTTGCTTCACAGCGCAACGCAGCAGATCCTGCACGGCTCGTCGATCGTTCTGCTCAAGTTGATTTTTGGATCGACCCGCAGGATATGATCACGTTTAGCGATCTTGAATCGTGTACCAATACATCATTGAGCGACTATACAAACACATCTGCTAATCCTGAATATGGCATGTATCCTTGCACCATTATTAAGCTTTCGCAGGTAAACGATGCACTTTCTATCGCAGGCAAAGATACGATCACGCTTGCCGACAATGAATGTGCGCTCTATTCGACATCCAATGAAACGCAAGCATTCTTTCAGCATGTTGCCGATCAACATCCAACACTTTCAGTTTCTGATCAGCAATTACACGTTGCCAGTTTTACAGATACCTGCCTTGCAACCGAGCCAGTACCACGTGATATGGGATCCATTATCGTACCTGATAATATGGTCTCCCAAAATGCGGTGCTATGTTACAGCGACCTTGATGTCATGTGCAATGGAGATCAGAATCGCGATGCATTCGAAGCAGAAGTCAA
>DIDE01000060.1:0-4199 GCA_002417975.1 Eggerthellaceae bacterium UBA5808 | reverse complement strand
TCTCTGGAATTGTCGCGTTTCTTGCCGTGTACATCGGTTTTGTGCTGACGATCGTATGTGCCGCTATCCTCGCAATTCAGCAGCTTTCCGAAGCGAGCGATAACGCACGACGCTATACGCTTTTACGTAAACTTGGAACACCCGAGCGTATGATCAGCACAAGTTTATTTACGCAGATCCTTATTTACTTCTTGTTCCCTTTAGCACTCGCTATTTGCCATTCCATTTGTGCAGTTAATGAGACTGCAAGCGTTATCCAACTATTTGGACAGCTCGATATCGGTGCAACAGCCCTTACTACCGCATCAGCCTTTATTGCAACATATGGCGTCTATTTTGTTGTAACGTACGTAAGCGCTCGACGTCTCGCACACGAAAAGATGTGACTTCAAATGCAACGCCCCGCCCGGCAAAATCTGCTGGACGGGGCGCACTGCTATTTAGCAAATAGTTTCATGCTCTATCGTAGCAATTACAACACCCATAATCGCCGCTTTCACATTGATCAAAACATCCGCGCTATTCCTGAGAGTGCTCGCGTAATGTAGTGGCTGCATTGTCCGATGCGCTTATACCATCTTCTGCATCCGCCTGACAACTCAGGTAATACATAACGTTACGACGACTAATCGCACCAACAAGTGCTCCCTCATGAACAACAGGAAGCTTTTTAATACGACGCTGTGCAAGCACATGGCACGCAGTATCAAGCGGCACCGACTGCTCAATCGTAATGACCTTTTTGGTCGCAACTTTCATAACATTTAGGGCAAGCAACGTCGTCAAGCGCGAACGCAAATCGTCATCATCAAACAGAACATATATGTTCAACGACGGATCGATAAAACTCGCATCAATTTTTCCGAGGTAACCCATGATGTCGCCATCGGAAACAAATCCGATTACCGTACCATCGTGATCGCTGATCGTAATACCGCTCGTCTCTGATGCGGCAAATACCTTTAGGGCATCTCCCACTGTTGCATCGTCATAGAGCACAGGCGCATTAACATCCATTGCATCAGCCACGGTAATCGTCTGAGACGATACGTCCTGCGTTGCGCCATTCGTTGACGTCGCCTTATCGATTGATGATCCTTCCGATGCGCCAACGCACGACCTCGTTTGCGGCTGCGCGCCCTCACGCCGCTTGTCGCGCACACGAAAGATTATCAACGAGAGTCCGATCGCGAACAGCACCGTAACCGTAATGAACGCTACGTGATCGCTTACAAACAACTTTTGAGTTGGCGAAGCATCGGAGACAAACGAAGCTGATACCGACCCAAGCGATACAACGAGCGCCGTGCCAAATGATCCCGCCATCTGATTAAGCGTCTGAGATAAACCGTTTGCATGTTGCACAACGCTGTTATCAAGCGAGTTAATACCCCACGTATTCAGAGGCGTTATAACTAGCTGCACACCAACCATAATTCCAAGATTGGCAACCGTAATCAAAATGACGCTACTTTCGGCTCCCAATAGGCAAAGACCAATGCCCGCGCAGACCGTAAGGATTCCGCCACAAAGCGCAATCTTACGTGCGCCCGATCGATCGAATATGCGACCTGCAACGATTGCCATAATTGCACCAGCAACTGCACCAGGAAGCGTTACCAATCCACTTACCGTTGCCGTTTGCCCAAGCACACTTTGAATGTAGAGTGGCAACGTAACGCTCATACTCACCAGTGCCGCCTGCATCAACGCAATAACGCCAACTGCTGTCGCAAAACGCTTAGAGGAAAGTACATTCATACGCAGCATCGGATGTTCAAGTTTGTTTTGGCGACGAACAAAAAGGGCAAGAAGCACGATGCCCGCAATGATCATCGCTGCAGTAAGCACGTAATTGGTGCTCGACGCAAAGGTCGACAAACCACAAAGCAGAATAGGCAGTCCAATTGAAGAAAGCGCTAATGACATGCCATCAAGGGGGACGCGCTCAAACGATCCATAATCTTTAAGCCCAAACGCCGCAAGCAGCAAAATGACACAAGCAAGCCCTGCAATAACGCCAAACAGTATGTGCCATCCAAAGGAATCGATGATCAGACCCGATACCGCTGGCCCAACTGCGGGGGCAAACCCGATGATCAAGCCAATCATGCCCATCGCCGTTCCACGCTTTTCGCGCGGAAACACAAGCATGATAACAGTGGTCACCATAGGCATCATTGCGCCGGTACCAAGTGCCTGCAGGATACGCCCGGCAAGCAGCACTCCAAAACTAGGAGCCCATGAGGCAAGCGCACTACCTACAGTAAATGTTGCCATGCCCCCTATAAACAAGCGGCGCGTTGATAAACGCCCGATCAAAAACGCGCTCAGCGGAATGATGACCGCTTCGACAAGCGAATAACCCGATGCAAGCCATTGGACCGTTGTCGTGTCGATTTGAAATTCTGCCATAATCGCAGGGAATGCTGGCGAAAGCAGTGTCTGATTAAGCACCGCCAGCAGTACGCCGATGATCATGATCGCGACCATACGTATATGTGATTTCGATAAACCCAAGTTCAACTCATCCTTTCGTTTATGTTCCGCCCTATACGGAACGTTCATAGTTGCGAATATCTAGATATGAGATGCGCGTCATACCGTGCAAGTTAAAGGCTGTAAGTATGGCCATGCAGGCTGCAGCCGCAGTTCATATAACCCGTAGCAACGGTTGCGCAGGTAAGCGCAATTTGCGCAATCCGTAGTAACGGTCGTACAGGTAAGCCGTAGTTTGCGCAATCCGTATGCAAGGCACAGCACCTCGCGCTGTAGCTCTTGATATTCGTAAGCGTGTTGCGTTATTGTTTACCAACGGGCGTTGGTTATCAACCAACAGTTGGCTTTTTACGACGGTTATCCAACCATCTGGCTTAATCGACGGTAAACGCATGAAGAGATGATGAAGAAACGCCTGTTCAACGTCGTGTTTCTCCACAGTTTGCCCACAGGAGAGGATATTGCACCATGGATTTGCGCATTGTTAAAACGCACAAAGCACTCTATACAGCGTTCTACGAAATTCGGACATCTATGCCACTCGAGAAGGTCACTGTTACGAGTGTTTGTAAAAAAGCGTTGGTCAATAAATCGACCTTCTATGCGCACTATCGCGATATATACGCATTATCAAACGAAATGGAAGACGCTCTTGTTGACAAGATGATGGAATCGTTTCCCGAAAAGGACCAGCTATTTACGCATCCGCGTGCATTTCTTGAGGGATTCCCTAAAGCGATTAACACGGTGCTTTCGTCGCTTCTGGTGCTATTTGATAACCGTCCCGAAATATTAGGGCGCAAGCTAGAGCGACAACTTATCACTATCTACTGCACACCAAAGCAGTCATCAAAGCGTACGTTGTATGTGACGTTTGTCGTTGCTGGCATGTTACGTATTATGGATAAGAACGTGTACGAAGCAGCAAAAGATAAAGAGCAACTGATCGATACGCTCGTTGCAATTGTTGAGCAGCTTAGTTTGCCACAGGAGTAGCCTAGTGACTAATAGGCTGCAAGCATTTTAGCTATGTTAGCGTGTTGTGCTCAAGTATAAGCACCTCAAATTACTTCTGGTGCAGCACGTAACGATGCAAGAACTCTATCTTTGCACTTTTCGGGTTAATACCGCATAACGCAACATAGAGTGCTCTCGTCGGATTATGATCGTCACTCAAGGATATGACGTTATCACCTATGAATGTCGCGCTGTTGAATATAGCTGTTACCTATCGTATCGCCGGATGTTAAAGCTAAGATTTCGCAGCATTGTATATTGATAGTGCATCATTTTTGATAGTGCATCATTTGTTGCCAAACCTAAGAGTTAGCAATACCGCATCTAGATAGAGCATCGTTTGATATCAGATTTAAGTTTTCGTAGTTCTACGTATTGATAGCACACTATTCGATACCATAACGTCTGATATTGCAGTCAGGAGTTCACAATGAAACGACAGTGGTTTAAAGTTCCAACACGCCACCTGCTACTTATTGCAGGCGCTGTATGGTGCATTGCCGGCATTAACATCATTAACTTGGGTGTTACATCATATTTCAAGGAAGCTGGCTGGCTATTCTGGATATTGATCATCGCAACAACGGTTATATTCACACTTTTCCACGTGCTTATTTTTTCTAAGATGGTTAGCAAACACAGCGACCGTATTATCGAGAGCACTGAGGAACATACGCATTTTT
>DIDE01000086.1:90741-90944 GCA_002417975.1 Eggerthellaceae bacterium UBA5808 | reverse complement strand
GAATAGCGCCCTCCGACTTTTGGTTCGCCCGAAAATACTGCGCGCCATCCTTCGCGACGAGCCTTTTTCTCAAGATTTGAGCCAGGATCGGTAACCGCCACAAGACGATGTACGATCTCTTCTTCGCTCAAACGCTTTGAAAGCTCGCTGCGAACAGCACTCAGAGCAAGACGAGGCTCAATCGTGCCACCACTCTTAGAAGA
>DIDE01000086.1:0-90580 GCA_002417975.1 Eggerthellaceae bacterium UBA5808 | reverse complement strand
TGACCAATAAGAAGCACCGTTTTAAGCCCGTTGCCAAGTACTTCATCAGCGAACGTCTGGATATCTTCCACCGGTGTCGGTGGATTGCTTGCCAGGTCCGTCCACCCCATGAAATTGGCGGCACATTTTTGTGCCTCCGCTTCGAAATCGAACAATGAATCATCTTTATCGTGCAAGCGGCTTGCAACCTGGTCCTTCACGAGCATCTTCGCTGAAGGATAAACTTTTTCCATCTCGTTGCTAAGCATATAACCCTCTTTCGCGTTTTACAAACTGCCCCATTGTACCAAAGCGCGGAGGACAATCCAAAAACTACGAAGGTTATGTGACGATGTAAGAGGTCAAAACCGCTTTAACGACCTATTTTGAAGACCTACAGACCAAGTGCTTTCTTGAGTGAAGAAACACGACGACGTGACACCGGGATCTTGTCTTCCGTTCCGTCTAACGTCAAAAGCAGTGTACCGCCTGATACGGATTCAACTTCTGTGACCATCGAGAGATTAACAAGGTAGCTTCGATGAACACGGAAGAAGCCATGGCCGTCAAGACGTTTTTCGAGTTGAGCAAGGCTCACGGTCGAGAAATAGCGATCGGTATCCGTTTGGAGATATGCATAATCGTCGCGCGCCATAATATAGCGAATCGTATCGATACCGATAAGAATCTTTTTGCCATTTTTTTCCACAGGGATTCGATCGAGCTTCTGCACTTTCGCATGCAGAGCAACATGTTCGCGAACGCGAGCAATCGCCTGAGCAAGACGCTCTTTTTCGACTGGTTTGACCAGATAATCGATTGCATTAACCTTAAATGCATCAAGTGCGAATTCACTATAGGCAGTTACGAAGACAATAGCGGGAGGAAATTTAAGATGTTGTAAAGCAGCAGCAAGTTGTAGACCACTTGCCTCGGGCATACTGATATCAAGGAACATGACATCGCATGGATACTCTTTTAGCTTTTCGATTGCTTCCCGTACGCTGGCAGCTTCCGCGACAACCTCGGTTTGCCCCAACTCGTTGAGTAGGAACCTAAGTTCGGAGCGAGCGGGCGCCTCGTCATCAACAATAATCGCTTTCAGCACGAGAACTCCTTTCATACGTGCATACAAAATCCCCCACCGATATTCCTCTGTTGACCTTGAATATATCATAGTCGACGATTTTCGATGCGCGCATCATCGCATTTCTTTTTTTGATGTTAGAACAGTTGTGTCACACATCCGTCTTAGTACCTACTTTTTCCATGTTCAACGTGCATATGCAAATCGCTACATTCAGGTTCCTGCATAGCTACGGTCTCAACACGCATGCATATGTATGTTGTGCAGATTCGTGCATGGTGCCAAATAAAATTGAGAATTATAATCCGTGTGTTCGTTCCGTGGAGCGCAAACATCCATCACGGAGAAAAAGCGTCACTACTGTCCCGACGCCCTGCGTACTTTCAACATGCAAATACGATTCATTTCCGTAATATCCAAGGATACGATCATTGATGTTGCGAACCGCAATTCCAAGGCCAGTATGAGATTCAACATTAAGAATTGTACGACGACGTTCTTCGCTCATGCCAACGCCATCATCGGCGATACGCACCTTTAAATCGTCGCCCGACGACGTTGCATCAACGGTGATATGCAGGCATCCTTCGGCTGGCATTGCATGGCGTACGGCATTTTCGGCTAGAGGCTGAATAAGAAATGCGGGAATAAGTACGTTGTGGAGGTTCTCGGGCAAATGAGCAATCAATTTCAATCGATCTTCGCCAAATCGCGCAATCTCAAAATGCAAATAGCGCTGCGTCTGCTCAAGTTCTTGAGACAAGGGAATCAAATCGGAATCGTTTTCGAGCGTGCCTCGATAAAAGGTGGCAAAGTCACGCATAAGCTCACGTGCTTTATCGGGATCGGTCCGGATGAACGACGTAATGGTGTTGATCGTATTGAATAAGAAATGCGGATTAATCTGACTTTGTAATGCTTTGAGCTCCATTGACGTTGCCAATTTACGCTGCTGATCGAGCGCCGAAGCCGCCACTTGCGTAGAAAGGAGCTCACCAAAACCAGCAGCGATCGACTGCTGCGTTTCATTAAGCTGATGCGGCGTATCGTAATAAAATTTCAATGTGCCAACAGGTTTCCCGCTCACATTAAGAGGGACGATAATCGCAGCATTGATCGTATGACGATTAACAGGAAATCCAATTTCTTGAGCGGATCGAATAATCCGCATACGTCCATCTTTAATCGTTGCGTGCGTCGCAATAGTTCGAATAGGGGCACCAGCGGGGTTCAAATCCTGGTCACACCCTGCATACCCTAGAATATCTTGCGTATCGGTTACTGCAACCGCAACTGCACGAGTTGCTGGCAAGAGCATCTCGCATATTCCTTGAGCACTTCCGATATTAAGGCCATCGCCATCACTCATTTGGGCAAGTGTCTTACTCGCAAGATTGAGAATCGAATCGGTCTGTCCCGCACGCACACGATCGGGATCAAGCAGAATGCGCAACGAAATAAGTAGACATGCAGTGAACACCATACCGTCGCAGAACATGAGCGCATTTGGACGATCAGTGGCAAGAAGGCTCATTACCAGCACCACACCACTTACGGCGGCAATGCACAAAAGTGCGCCTCCGAAGAGCACATAGTGCATCTGACGAGAACATTTAATCATGAGCGAACATCCTTTTACCGCTGTATTCCTATGATGAGTATCGTACAACCGTATCGCGTATCCGATTCAAAAAAGCCTTTGATCGGTGGACGTTACTCTTTGAACGATACCGTAAACGTTCCTGTTAAGAATAAGCATCTAATGAGTGATCGTCTACGTTCACGAGTTTCCTACACCTTTGCAGCGTAAGCGTATGCACGCACCAATTACGTGCTTGCGTACTATCTAACCATTGGATTATAGAAACTCATTGACGATAAGGAATACCGCTGTCACAAGTAAGACGCCGCCAAAAACAAGTTTGAGCATGCGCTCAGGAACATACTTAACGATCGCTGCTCCGATTAATGCCCCAGGAATTGAGCCAATTGCAAGGGCACACCCCTCGGCAATAACAACATTCCCAAAAATAATCTGTTCAATCGTGCCAGGAATCGCCAATATGGTTACTGCTATGAGCGACGTTCCTGATGCTTGGTGCATCGAAATACCAACGAATGACAAAAAGAGCGGTACCATCAAAAATCCACCGCCCACACCAACATATCCCGAGGCCAGACCAGCAATAAGACCAATAAGCGCACCTTTGACAATCATAGTTTTAAGCGCAGGCCTGTCATCTGCTGTCTTTGATAATGGCGATGCAGAAATGCAAGATTCATCAGTAGTTGAGCCAGTTGCAGTTGAATCGATAGCAGTTGGACCGACAGCAGTTGAACCAGCCGCACTTTGCATTGTAGAAGCAGATACCTTTGTATCATCGCAGGTTGAATCACCTTTATGCGCAGCATCACTTGACTTTGCATCACAGCAAGCACCCGAAGAATCTGATACATTTTTGCGCGGCATAGCCAAGCCTTTGCGCAACATAGTAAAGGCCGAGTAAGCAATAACCACTGCTGCGGCAGCCATAATAGCCCATGAAGGAGACATCCGCGCAAACCATACACCCAGCGGCGACAAACACGCCCCGGCACAACCCGCAGCAAGACCAAGCGGTATAACGCATGAATGCTGGCGTATATGTACGATGCACCCCGCAAGCGATGTAGGGATAATCGTAAACAGCGATGTCGCTGTTGCTTGAATTGCCGATAGACCAAATCCCAAACGGAACATCGGTACCATGATGGTTCCACCACCAATACCGAGCATCCCCGAAAGAACGCCGACAACCACGCCAACGAGCAAGGCTATACAGCAGGTCGTAATATCCATGTTATGCGTTTACTCCCCTAGTGATGGCACGCCGATGCATCCAGCAACGATGTACACCGGCCACCCGTGATCTCGCGCTCAACAGCACATTCATGCCGATCTATTCATCTGCCAGATTAAGACGTATTTCACTCGTCGCACCAGGATCAATACCCGTTTGCGCCTCTTGAACCTGTCCTTGTGTCTCACCAATAATCTGGTGACGCACGGCAGACTGCAAAAGTGCCGTATGAAGAATCTTATCGTTTTCTGTTCGCGCCATAAGTTCGGGCCATATATGCTGAAATCCAAAATATTTGGTGCAATTCTTTTGAGCATACGCAGTTGCTCCACCAGTTGCTGCCTTAGCAGCTTTACGGTAGGCACTCTTGTCAGGACGACCAAGACTCCGCAAAAACGCGGTCCGCTTAATGCGTCGTGTAATCCCCGGTTCAAGGAACGGTCCTGGATATGGTTCAAGCGATGACGGCTTAACCTGCTGCAAATCGATTTGCGTACGACTGTACTCAACTTTGCGATACTCATAAAGCCAACGGAATATATCCTGTCTAAAGCGCAATCCTTCGCTACGCGTACGCGGCGGAAGATGAACGAGACTCCATTGATTATCGAACCAGATATCAGAACCATACATACGAAGATTCAAAAGATAGTCAAGGTCTTCACCACGAACAATCCAGGGGTCAAAGCTTAAACGACGAAACGCCTCGCGATGTAGCGCTAAGCAACCACCGCATACGTGGTTTGAGCGGGAAAGACGAGGACCCTGCATTGCTGCATCGATCCATTCATTAAAAGCTGCGCCTTGTTGCCAATAATGGTTGTACCACTTAGATTGGCTCATCGAATGATAGGTGCCTTGGGCATTCACGTAATAGCCTGTCTTGGCAAGAATAGGAATACCTCTGCGCGTAAGCTTTCCCAGCCCGTACATTGCCTTAAGCAAAAATGACGGATCTTCGATAACTTCATCGTCATCAAGAAAAACGACCGAATCAAATCCAAGGATGTTCGCGACGACAAGGCCAAGATTGCGAATAGCACCATAGCCGACAAGACCAATTTCTTCGTCAAGCGACCCGAGGTTCAGCTGTTCCATGCGTTGACGAATCAGCATAAGCTCGGTACCGCCAATGATTAACGTATGGAGCGACGGAAACTCGTTCGCAATGTGTTGTACCTTTTCAAATGCTTTGACTTCGACATGAGGTTCGGCAGCAACCAAAATAGCAATCTGCCCTATGCCATCAACCCGCGTCAACGCCTTAAGGCAGCGTTCAAGTTCTCCAGATTGACTTAGAGGAGTTGGATGATCGTAGGTATTGACAGGCGACGTACCCGTTTTCCGTGCACGCGCGGATATGAACGTCGGAATGATAACAAGCGGATTCATTACATCTTCTCTCTTCCATTACAAAGGAACCAGTATCCG
Source organism: Eggerthellaceae bacterium UBA5808 (assembly GCA_002417975.1). Classification (GTDB taxonomy): domain Bacteria; phylum Actinomycetota; class Coriobacteriia; order Coriobacteriales; family Eggerthellaceae; genus UBA5808. The sequence goes on along the minus strand of DIDE01000086.1, from coordinate 85,243 downwards.
TGGCGCTTCTTCAGCGCAACATGGCACCTCAAAAACTCCGTAACGGATGTATTGTACCCATATAGGTTATGTTCCGCAGCTATTTCCACTGTAAAATCAGTACGAAGCGGTGCAAATGGGGTGTAACTGATACTATGTCCATCAGGAGGCATCATATGAAATCGACAACACTCAAGCGATGTGTACTCCCTTTATGCTTAGGAGGCGCACTTGCTATCGTAGCAGTTCGTACCACGCAGCATCTAGCCCGCAAACTGGTACATTTCACCTTTGATAGCGACAACCCCGAGATCAAGCATATGGTCGAATCGTCAGATAGCACGGCACATGGCAAAAGTATCATCCCTCCTTTTTCGTGCCCCCCAGAAGTACGACCACTCATCGAGCAGCATGCGCGAGAACTCGAATCATCGCTGCATACATGGCTTGGTAATCGACAGAATATCGAAAAAGTCCGCGTTCCCTCGGCAGATGGATCATACTCACTAGCTGGGTTTATCTATCCGCCCATCCAACCGCACTCACCAAAGGCAGTAAATCTGCAGACCCCCATAGTTGACCACATGCAGGCACCCATAGCTGATAGTCAAACGGTCTGTACCTCGGATCAGCGCCACGTAGCTGATAGTCTGCAGACACTGCGCACGTCAGCAGATGAAGCAAAACCCTCGGCCACAATTGGCAATCAAAATTTACCTATATCATCCTTGCCTAGTACAGCTGCAAAACCTTGGGTGATTTTGGTGCATGGTTATCGGGGCGAGCATACGGAAATGGAACCTTATGCGCTCATGTATGCGCAATGGGGATTCAACGTGCTCATTCCTGATCTGCGTGCTCATGGCGACAGCGAAGGATCAACTATTGGTATGGGCTGGACTGACAGCAACGATCTTCGCACCTGGATCACCTATATAAAGCGGCGCGATCCATCAGCGCGCATCGTCGTGCACGGACATTCTATGGGAGCGTTTGCAACACTCTGCCTCGCACGTGATACGCCCTCTTCGGTGTACGCTCTCATCTCCGATAGCGCTTTTACCAGCGTAGACGCAATCTTTAAAGCCGTCCTTAAACATACGCTTCTTCCTGCTTCGCTCCTCACTGCATCTGCTGATCATTACGCATCAGAACAAGGTATCGAAGCATTTCGCACAGCTTCAGCGCTTCCCGCACTTCGTCAGGCTTCCGTTCCTATCCTGCTATTTCATGGCGAACAAGATCGATTTATTCCATCACGCATGTCAGTTGAACTCTACCGCGCATGTGCGTCTTCATGCAAAGAGTTGCATCTTGTTCCAGGCGCAGGCCATGTACTGTCATTCTTTGTTGATCCGCACGCGTATGCGTCCACTGTGCACGCATTTCTTGAGCGTGCCACCAGCGAAGAAGTTTCTCTTAAGGATGCCACTGTGCACGCATCTCCTGAAAGTACTACAAATGCATGCACCTCCCTTGGGAGTACTGCAGAAGTGTGCAACTCTCTCGAAAGTACCACCAATGTGTGTACCTCTCCTGAGAACGCCAACGTATGTACCTCATCCGAAAGCACCGCTAGCGTTGCATATCCGCATCAAATGCACGACATATCATCAAGGAGCACGTTATGAGAGCACTACTCGCACAAGTCTTCGAATTCCGCAATCAGGATAACCAACTCGCTCATACCTATGGCTACATTATGAGCGTCATCATTATCGTCAGCCTTCTTCCCTTATGCTTTAGGGAATCGGGTGCACTTCTTGATGCAGTCGATATCGTATGTACAATCATTTTTATCGCTGATTACCTGGGGCGATGGATTACCGCCGATCTAAAACTCAAGCATGGAGCGCTCTCGTTTCTCATCTATCCATTCACGCCTATGGCGCTCATCGACTTGCTGTCCATTCTTCCAGGCATAGCACTCATTAACCCAGCATTTAAGCTTATGCGTCTCGTTCGCCTCGTACGACTTATCCGCGTATTCAAGCTGCTCCGCTATTCGACAAGTTTTGTCATTATCGCCAAGGTATTTCACGACGAACGCAAACCTCTTTTGACCGTACTTGCAATGGTATGCGTCTACACGCTGATGGCAGCATTGCTCATCTTTAACGTCGAGCCAGAAACATTTCCATCCCTGTTCGATGCCGTATATTGGGCAGTTATTTCGCTTACCACCGTCGGGTACGGCGATCTCTATCCAACAACCGAAATCGGACGCTTAGTCGCTATGGTATCTTCGCTCGTCGGCACCGCCGTTGTTGCGCTTCCCTCTGCAATTGTGACCGCAGGATATCTAGAAGAGCTCAACCGGTTCCATGGCAAAGACGGAAAAACAGCCGCGGATGAATTCATAGAGGAATCTGCCGCAGAATCTGTGTCACAATCTGCGTTGGAATCCGCAAAAGAATCTATGGCAGAGTCTGCTTCCGAAGGTGCAAAGGGTCTATAGCGTCATTGACATTATTTGGAGCTCTTTTTAACAGATTTTCACCGCTTCGCGTTGAAAAATTCAGTCATAAGGTTTCATGCATAAGAGGAGATCGATGACGAAACATGCTGTTGAAACCTATTGGAGATGCCAAGGTAGCATTTTCGAATACATTCTGACCAAGAAACATGCTGTTGAGACGTATACGTAACCTAAATGTAGCGCCTTGGATGAAGCGCTGGCGAGTAAAGGCCGATTCGTGTTTTGCAATCTAAGACAATGAGTAAAACGTTTCCATAACACCTGATGAAAAGCGCGACCAATAGGATACGAAATTTCTCCGATACCATGTGGGTGAAAAAATCTCGCGTTTCGGCCTCTGCTTGCCATCGTGCCGCACATCCGTCACGCAAGCAGAAAATATATCACTTAGCCGTCAAAATCAGAGAATGCGTCTCTTGATCATCGGAGAACTACAACGAAGATGCTGGCCCCATTCGCAGACGCTGGCCCCATTCGCACCTCGTATGTGATGCACTTATGCACAATGCAAACGCATCATTTGAAATCGAGTCGAATTCGAAGCCGACCACTGTGCCAAGTCGATTGCCTGATCGGGCATACACAGCCATATCGAGAGGAGTAAACCTATTCACAAGTGCAAGCTTTGCAGCTGGTGTATTCGAATATGCCTATCACATCGCTTGATGCTTTCGTACCTCGTATTAGCCATGTATGCACATTATTCAAACATGCATGACTACATTGCTTGACCTATTTGCATCTCACTTTTGCTGTACACGCACACCATCCGAGCATGCGTGCACATTACCTAGTCCATTCATGCCTCGTGTTGGACATGTATTAGCGTATTAGTCGCACACGCGCATTATTTAATAGTGACAGGATCCTCTATGCTTAGGCTGTTATCGCAAAGCTCGATTGTAATTACATCGCCTATCTGCGGAGACTCCGCTCCTTCTCCCGTTGGTTGCATATAATAGGCATTCGCTTCGTCAGCCTCAAGCGCATCAGGATGAGCGGAAGCAGTGGGAAATACGATCATTTGCCCTGCTTCATCCTGAACAACGCGCATACGACGGACAAAGAAGAACGATCCATCACCGAGTGTCTCGGATGGACGATCTTCGCCGTGGGCAGGAGCCTTAGGACCTCCATGGCCATGAGAAGAAAGTTCTCCTTCAAGGCGAGCTTTTATGAAAGCCGGTTTTACGTAAAGGCCAAGGAACGAGTACATTAACGGTCTAAGGTAAAAATCAGTCGTAAACGATGCGCCCATAGGTGGTCCCGAAATCCCAACCACAGGAGTCCCGTCAAGTAACGAATAAGAACTATGATGGCCTGGCCCGTGATTTGTCTGATGACAAATAACGGTACCGATACGATCAAGCACCTCAAGACTCCAATCGCCCGACCCTTTTGACGAACCCGCATTAAGTACAACGATGTCGGCTTCGTTCACCGCAGCACGAAGAGCTTCTTCGATAGCCGCTGGATCATCAGGCACGATATCGAACAAAATCGGAGAACCGCCCCACTGCTCTATCTTACTTTTAATGAGCAAGCTGTTACTTTCGACATTCTTCGTACGCGGAAGATCATCCCCTGCAGGAGCAAGCTCATCGCCGGTAGGAATGAACGCCACACGTGGCTTAGCGAATACATCAACCTGACAGTTATTGCCGCTCAAAGCAGAAGCCGCCAATAACGGACTTAGCTTTTTACCTGCAGGAATAATCTCAGTTCCCGCCTTAAGACGAGCTCCTTCGGGAATAGTTCCTGCCCCGCACTTCGAAGGTGCTGCGTCAATCGACACCAATTGGCCCTGATCGTCGATTACGACATGCTCTACTACAATCGCCGTATCAAAACCATCGGGCATTGCAACGCCTGTGTTAGCAAAATTCCATTGAACGCCACGCTCCCATGCAGAGACATCAGGAACACCCTGCTCAAAATCGGACCAATGCACTGCAATAGAATCGAGCTTGCACGTAAGACAGGGGGGTTGCGCAATCTTAGTACATACGGGGTGAGCAAGAACTCGGTCGACGGCATCAACCGTTGGAATAGTCTCGATCCGAGGTTCAAATGAGCACTGTGCGAGCATTGCGCACACAGCCTCCCAGCGGTTCATCTGAATATGATGCGAATGATCCCTCATCGTCATCATCCTTTCTTGACATGAAACTTGAACTATAAGTAATGCATAGTAAGTTTTGCAGATATAAGGATGCTCACTGTATCTGCAATCAATGTAGCTTTATGCAATGTATCGCTGTATTCAATGTAATTCTATAGGCAATGTAGCTTTATGTTCAATGCAACTTTATACGTAATGTGGCTCTCTCTGTACTTAGTGTAGCGCGCTCGCATGCAGAACAAGCAAGAACTTATCAGTGATGCTATTCTGCGCTAGCTAACAGGTTTTGTCTCCCTAAAGATTGTGCTTACCTTATCGGCACTGTTCCATTGTTTCCACTACCACACACAGTACCGTTCCATTATTCCTATTACTGCGTTGAGTGCCGTTCGGCCTTCACTCCTATAATGCGTTATCCCAAGCTGCACGTAGCCGAGCGATTTCTTGAGCATATCCGTCAAGGTCATTCGGCGTCTCAAGGTAAAACGGCAGCGAGCGAAGACGAGGATGCCGGGTAACCGCCGAAAGCGCATCAAATCCAATAGTTCCCTCGCCGATGCACGCATGACGATCCTTATGAGAACCACGTGGATTGAGGCTGTCGTTAAGATGAATCGCATGTAGACGGTCAAGACCAATGGTCCGATCAAACGCATCGAGCACGCCATCGAGATCGTTCACAATATCATATCCAGCATCCCATACATGACACGTATCTAGACAAACACCAATATGATCTGATAGTTGTATACGATCGATAATCTGGGCAATCTCTTCGAACGAGCGCCCAACTTCCGTTCCTTTACCAGCCATTGTTTCGAGGAGTACCATCGTCGTTTGATCCTCATGTACGACTCGATTTACGATCTCCACGATACGATCTATGCCAACCTCTGCCCCCTGTTTGACGTGACATCCTGGATGAAAGTTGTACATTTGATGCGGCGTCGCCTGATCCATGCGGCACAAATCATCTTCGAACGTTGCCTGAGCAAAATTGCGAACTTTATCCGATGCGCCTGCTGCGTTGAGCGTATAGGGAGCATGTGCAAGTATGCGCGTAATCCCATGATCTGCAGCATAGGTATGGAACTGCTCAAGGTCTTTAGGATCAAGTGCTTTCGCCTTGCCACCACGCGGATTACGCGTGAAGAACTGAAATGTATTAGCTCCAATGCCAACCGCTGTACGAGCCATAGCGGTATAGCCTTTTGCGCTCGAAAGATGACAGCCAATCGTAAGCGTCTGTGCTTGTAAAAGCTGCCCATCATCCTGTGCAGCGTTGCATTCTGGTTGTTGATTCGACTGGCCCATACCCACTCTTCCCTATTGCTAGACCTACATGTCTGATTATGTATACCGTTTTATGTCCTTCTCAGCATACGCAGACGAGAGAAATGCGTCAAAGCCGTATACCCCCTCACGATACGAATAGCATAACGACAACGATGACATGTACGACAAAGATGCTAATAGGTTACGCTCGCTACTGATACGCATAACAAGCAATAGTAACAAGCAAGGCTTACCTATCAAAGCCGCACCTGTTATAGAAGATGCCATAGACAGCAATGATGCACTTTCACGAAAGCATCCTATAAGCAGCAACACTACAATCGCCCAACAGCATTATCACGACATCATGCTATACTCTCAAGCGCTCGTACATCGTTGGGCCCTGTATGAGCATATCTATATGTTGCCCATACCCATGGCACACATTCGCCATGTGGAAGGAGTACTACCATGATCAAGAAACAATCGAACTATGTCGCGCGGGCGGGAATTATTGCCGCCATCTACGCCGCAACAACGCTGCTGTGCCTTTTGGTACTGCAGGGACTCGCTTGGGGGCCGATTCAATTCCGCCTCTCGGAAGCAGTCTGTGTCTTTGCCGTACTTTCGGCGCCTGCGGTACCAGGATTGACGATCGGATGCATTATCGCAAATCTTATCAATGTCGCCATCAGCGGTTCTGGAGCACTCGGCATGCTCGATGTCATTTTTGGCAGTCTTGCAACGCTTCTCGGTGCACTCTGGTGCCGTCACTTTCGCGCACGTCCTGCCCTTGCACTCTTTGGATTTGTTCTTACTAATGCATTGATTGTCCCAGCATATTTACCAATTTTGCTACAGGGAATGGGCTATTACACCATCCCGTTTACAACAATCTCACTCGACGGCGTGTATCCATTGATGTACCTCTTTGGCGCAATCGCCACAGGAATTGGCGAGTCCATAGTTATCTACGCACTCGGAATGCCCCTGCTGCACGCTCTGCGCGCAAACGGCATTGGCGATGATAAAGAAGAATCGCACACCGCTCCCGGCACATCAACACCTGCACTGCATGATATGTCAGCATCTGCATCGCATAAATCATCAGCAGGCACATCGCATGAGACGTCAGCAGCTGCATCACATGAGTCATCAGGGAATCAGAAAGCTCCCGAAAACAAATAGCTATTAGGATCGATGAACCCCTAGATTAGTTTTTGGCTCTGTGCCTTTATATGCTCGATACACCGCGCCACCATGGCGAAGTATCATCATAAGGAGCAAGAAGGCACAGAGCGCCAGCGTTTCGGGCGATGCATGTACCCAGCATTCACCAATAAGAAAGCATACAGGAATGACAATTGCCCCCACGCAAAGATAGTGACTCGCACAAACGGCAATAAGGCCTAGTACCAGCGAGATAAGACCAATTAGGGGATCAAATAGCACGATCGTTACACACGTCACCGTTACGCCTTTGCCCCCACGTGCATGATGCCAGCACGGAAGATTATGCCCGATCACCGCTCCACAACCCGCATACAATACAGCAAGATTCCCGAGCGCAGGAGCAAACAGCAACCAAGAAATCACGCACGCAGCAGCAGTCTTGCCAATATCGCCCGCAAGAACAACAAGTGCCCATCGTACGCCAAGCAGATGCCCAATGTTGGCCATGCCTGGATTATGCGTCCCAATATCAAACGCCGAAGCATGCAGCTGATGACGAGCAACAAGATCGGCCGTTAGTATGTTTCCCCATGCGTAGCCGATAATAATGCACGCTATTCGTTCAAGTATCATCTCGCCACTTCCCTCTGCGCATAACGCATATCCACTGTTAAATCAGACGACCTTTGTCTCCAATAGCTACATCAATCGCGATGATCACGTAAACTATCGCGCGTGCCTTCTGCACATCTGTACTATCCAATGAACAGCAAACGTTACAGCATCCCTCGTTGACTGACGTTCATTGCAAACATATACCTATGACATAGTATATATTCATTCGTAACTCACATGGTATGATGCCATCAGAAATGAGCGTCTCGATCAAGCGCTCATAAAAATACAACAGGGTACTGCTAAAGTAATAACTATGCTGAAATACTGCGATTTCCTTGTGACACATCGCAGCAGAAGCTATAGCCCAAGAAAGGATGCAATCCCATGGATACCGACACAAGTTCGTTCGGTCTACGTCTATCGCATGTAGGTATCAATGCGCAGGACGCCGATGACGCTCAACAAATTGCCCAGCAATTCTGCGATCTGTTAAACCTTGGTCGCACCGAAACACCTAAATCGTCGTTCGCTGGAACGCTTGTCGAAGTTATGAATAACCAAGGCCGAGGAACTCATGGACACATTGCGCTTCATGTTGATGACATGAATGCCGCAGAAGCGTTCTTTACATCGCGCGGCTATGAGTTGGACGAATCGTCCCGAATGCTTAATCCCGATGGTTCCACCTTTTTGATTTATCTCAAAAAAGAAATTGCTGGGTTTGCCATTCATCTTACGCGCAGCTAAATATTGCTTATCTCGAGGTCGCTCTATTTACTTCAAGGTCACTCCGTTTACGTCGACGTTGCTTCGTCTAATTCAACGTTACTCGCTTAGTCTGTTTGTTTCGGCGCCACTTTGACTACTTCGACGTTATATTGTTTGCCGCTTCGCTTGCTTCGCCGTTATCTTGATTGCTCTGGCGTTGCTTTGCAATCTTGTTCCGTTCATGCCATAGCAACACGCCTCTGCAAAAATAGTGATTAAGAAAGTCGACACCAATCTGTATGGAGGACATTCTCCAACCCCTCATATGGACTGAACGTATCGGCATATCATTGATCATTTCGCCAAAGACACTCTGGGCTTTTCCATCACCGCCCACTGCATCAGTAAGAAGGCGCCCTACGATCGGCAAACAAATTTTGCCTAAAACAGTTTCACGCGTTTGTGACAACGTTGAATCCATAGTAAATGGACGCGTAGGTATCAAGCGCGGAAACGCGCGCCGATATAACAGAGCAAAACTCGATGCAGCATCCTTGTTTTCAAAACACCCTTTAAACGGATGGTGATAGCAATCGGGCATATGATCAGCACGTATCGAATCACCAGAAATATCGACCGATGTACGCAAACGAATATCACGACTCGATGCTGCTACTCGTATTTCATAAGGACCTTGTTCCACGCACCATGCTTTTCGATCGACATCATAGTGTGCAAACGATCGGCGGGTAAGATTGAACGAGATCGTCTTTGACTGCTCTGCCTCAAGATGCACGCGCTCAAATCCTTGAAGTGTCTGTTCTTCGCGGAATACACCTCCGCATCGAGGCGCGACGTAGAGCTGCACGATTTCATCTCCGGCAACAATCCCTGTATTTGCAATAGAGCATGATACACGCATGACGATGGGACCATCAACTGATCGATCGGATCCTTTATACTCCTCACCTTGTACAGAGACTTCCCCAGCTGATACAGCTGATTCGGTTTGATTGCTAGCCGCATCAGTGCTCTTCGCACTCACACCCACCGCATTCGTACCATCACCTTTAATGGCAAGGTCAGCATAGGAGAAGCTCGTATACGACCGTCCGAATCCAAACGGATACGCAACAGGAATATGAGCCGTATCGTAGTAGCGATATCCAATATAGGGTCCCTCGGTATACAGGATCTCTCGTTCAGTCGAAGGGAACCTACCTGCCGTCGGCGTATCCTGTAAAGAAAGAGGCCACGTTTCAGCCAATTTCCCACTCGGCGATACACGCCCCGTCAACAAATCTGCCGCCGCATGACCATTACGCGCGCCCGCAAGATACATCATAAGAATCGCAGCAGGCTTATCGCGCCACGACATTTCGATTGGTGCTCCGCCTTGAAGAACCACCACAACGCGCTTGTTAACCGCACAAACAGCCGATATGAGCTTTTCGAGATCAGGAGGCAGCCGAAGGGTTCTTCGATCAAACCCCTCCGATTCATACCCATCAGGCAAACCAGCAAACAAAACAACTGTGGCACATTGACGCGCACAATCGCAGGCAACTTCCATCTGGTGATCGGTCGTCGTACCCGTATGAGCATCGTAGCCAGACGCATACAGCACCGATCCATGCTCATAATCATCCATGAATGCATCATAGAAACAATCAAGGTCACGAGGATTAATACGCGAAGACCCCGTCCCTTGATAGCGCGGCGTTAGAGCAAATGATCCGATAATCGCAACACTATCTGACCGATCAAGCGGCAGAACTCCATCATTTTCGAGCAGAACAGACGACTCACATGCAGCGCGCTGTGCAAGACGAAGGTGAGCATCATAGTCACACGCCACCGAACTCTTGAGCCCCTGGTCACGACGATTGCTGACCGCAAGCAGATGTCCCACTGCCTCATCGAGTTCGCACTGCGTTATAACATGATGTTGAACAGCCACATAAATCGAATCGGTGTAATCAGGCCGTGGCCCAGGCATCACCAAATCAAGCCCCGCAGGCAAACTATCAAGTATGCCACTGAGCGCTTCCCAATCGGTAACAGTCGCTCCGTCAAAGCCCCATTCATTACGTAAAATGTCTCGAATAAGAGGAGCATTTTGGGAACAGTACACGCCATTGACGCGATTGTATGCCGTCATGACAAACCACGGTTGGCTTTTTTTCACCGCAATTTCGAATGCACGAAGATAGATCTCGCGCATCGTGCGCTCGTCGATGACCGAATCACTGCTCATACGAGCTTTTTCCTGAGAATTGCCCATAAAGTGTTTAAGTGCACAGCCGACACCCTTACTCTGAATGCCCGCGATATCAGCAGCTGCAAGATGACCTGCAAGGTAGGGATCCTCGCTCAAATATTCAAAGTTTCTACCACATAGCGGAGATCGCTTCATATTGACACCAGGTCCAAGAAGTACCGAGACATCTTCGGCTCGACACTCTTCACCCAACGCGCATCCTATTTCATAGAGTAACTGGCGGTCAAACGAGCAAGCAACCGCACTCGCTGTAGGAAAACACGTTCCAGGGATGCTCGATCCAAACCCCAGGCAATCCGCACCCGTCGTCTGTTTGCGCAGACCATGAGGACCATCGGCAAAAACTAGCGGCGCTATGCCAAGGCGTTCACAGCCGACGCCTCGCCAACCATCAGCGCCAGCGAGCATACGGCACTTCTCACGAAGCGTCATATGCTCACGTATATGCCCGTTCACCTCGTCCAACCATGGCTCCTTCGCCCTATTGTCTTCTGACAACGCATGATAACATGTTGCGAATCATTGCGCATGATCGATTGGGCGCGGCGTTCAGGTCAAGCTATATCTACGCATTTCTTTTATCATGTGAGTGCATCATAGTGTCGCATAGTTCATCCATGTGCTTTGTGCTTTCGCAGCTTTGGCAAGAATGTGAACATCCCGAGCAGCCTGCACATCCACCTAAAGCTTTTTGCTTAATGAGATATTTAATAGCGCCCACAACCGCAAGTAAAACAAGTATCGCTACAATAATCGTACCCATTTATGCACATTCTCCTTTCGCCTTTTTAACTGATAGCACCGAAGCCTGCGTTGAAGGTTTAGGACGAAATAGCGCAAACAGGAACAAGGCAATCAAGAGAGCAGCAACTAATGTTCCAGCTCCAAGAGCTGTTTCTCCCGTAAAGAGTCCGCCAATCTGATACACGATTAGCGCCGACACATATGCAACGCCACATTGATACCCTATCGCCGTCCAGAACCACCGCGTGTCGTGCATCTCACGTCGAATAGCGCCCATCGCTGCCACACAAGGAGCACACAGCAAGTTGAATACCAGCAAAGAGAACGCAGCGGCCGGCAAAAACGCAGCTTGTAAGTTTGCATACCATCCAGCATCTCCGGCATAGACGATGCCAAAAGTTCCAACAACATTTTCTTTAGCAATAAGCCCCGTTACCGTTGCGGCAACAGCCTGCCATTGGTCCCAACCAAGTGGGGCAAAGATCCAAGCAATCGCTCCAGCTATAGCAGCAAGCATCGATTGATCGTTGTCTTCGACGGTAACAAGGATTCCGTCGACCACGCCATACGTCGAGACAAGCCAAACGACAACGGTAGCAAGCAGAATAACCGTACCTGCTTTTTTAACAAACGATGAGGCGCGCTCCAACATGCTGCGCAATACTACGCTTGGCATTGGCATGTGATATGCAGGCAATTCCATAACGAATGGCGACGAATCGCCTGCAAATAACTTCGTCTTTTTTAGAATGATTCCCGAGCAAAGAATAGCTGCGATACCAATAAAGTATGCGCTCGGTGCAACCCACCATGCTCCTCCAAATACCGCACCGGCAAGCAACGCAATGATAGGGAGCTTTGCCGAGCACGGAATAAACGTCGTCGTCATAACCGTCATACGACGATCCTTGTCGTCTTCGATCGTACGCGAAGCCATAATTCCTGGGACGCCACATCCTGTCCCAATGAGAATAGGAACAAATGACTTTCCTGATAGGCCAAAGCGCCGGAACACACGGTCAAGGACGAACGCAATACGAGACATATAGCCACATGATTCAAGTACAGCAAGCAAAAGGAACAATACAAGCAATTGCGGAATAAACCCAATGACTGCACCAACACCAGCAACGATACCGTTTAGAAGAAGATCCTGCAGCCAATCTATACAATCAATCGATGCAAGCCAGCCAGCAAGAAGCGTCGGAATACCAGCAACCCACACGCCATAATCAGCAGGATTAGGTTCCCCAGCATCGACAGTTTCTTGTGCGTCTTCAAAGGCAGCGCCATCAACAATGACGTCCTCTTCTTCGCCTGAATCCTCATCGTAATCGTTATAAATACCCGTTATCCCTTGTGCGTCCATATCTTCGACAAACGATTCTGACTCTGGATCAATGTCAGCGCTCACACCAGCTTCTTCAAAAGCCTCAGTTATTCCTTCAGCCGACGTAAAATCGCTCGATGCGTCCTCATACCCTTCGGCATCACCTGAAATAAACCAGCCATCACCAAACACACCATCATTCATCCAGTCTGTTGCCCACTGTCCAACCGTTGTAACCGAAAGAAAATAGACCAGGAACATTACCAACGCAAAAATAGGCAAGCCAAGAGCGCGGCTCGTCACCACACGGTCGATCTTATCCGACGTTGACATGCTCTTTTTCTTGTCCTGCGATGTGCAATGCTCGATTATCTGTTCGATGCGATCGTAGCGGCCCATCGTTATCAGACTTTCGCTCTCATCGTCAAGCGCTCGCTCACACGAGGCCCTCGACGATGAGATACGAGCGCATAACGTCGGATCTAAATGAAGTCGCTGCTCTACTTTAGTATCACCTTCGAATAGCTTAATCGCGTACCAACGTTTTTGTGCTTGAGAAATATCGGCAAGCGCTTCATCTCCAATTAGCGAAAGCGTTTGCTCGATTTCGGGTGCAAAATGAGTCCGACTCGAAGACACCGCTTGCGCACCATTCGTTGCCTGTTTGACGAGCTCGTCTACACCTTCGCCTTTAAGAGCGGAGATCATGCAAACCGGGCATCCCAAGGTACCAGAAAGTTTTTCTTGATCAATCCGTGCTCCCGAACGACGAACGGCATCTATCATATTGACAGCAACAACAACAGGAACACCCATCTCGATTGCCTGATCAGCCAAATAAAGGTTACGCTCAAGATTAGTTCCATCAATAATATTGATTACCACATCGGGATGCTCATCAAGAATATAATCACGCGTTACAACTTCCTCTGGTGTATAGGGCGAAAGCGAATAGACACCAGGCAAGTCCGTAACCACAATCTCCTTGTTGGAACGAAGTTTTCCCTCCTTTTTTTCCACCGTTACTCCTGGCCAATTCCCCACATACTGATTTGAACCGGTCAGTCGGTTAAACAGTGTTGTCTTCCCGCTATTCGGATTGCCCAATAAGGCGATTCTCATACCATGGTCCTTTCCTGCTATCGCGTATGTATGCATCCGTTTCCTTGACACATAGCGCATCGTGCAATGTGGTAATTAATTAGTTGTCTAGCTCGCAAAATCAGCTCGCGCTCTTCGTGCTAGATAATTCACTAGAAATTGCAGCAAGCGCTATAGCTCCGTCGCGGCACCATATGCGGTGCTGCTCACGGCACAATCTCAATCATTTGCGCATCCACTTTGCGTAGAGATAATTCGAAACCACGTACCGTTACTTCGATAGGGTCGCCAAGTGGTGCAACCTTACGCACAAAAACTTGAGCGCCTCGTGTGATGCCCATATCCATGATTCTGCGTTTAATTGCTCCCGCACCTTGCAGTCGAGAAACCGTAACGGTCGATCCAACACGTGCATCTTTTAATGTCGCCATACGTTCCTTCCCTTTCACAACGTATCTACACCATGACCTTGCATGCCATATCCCTGCCGAGAGCGACGCGCGATCCCCTGATATTAAGAATCAATCCACTCGCATTGCGCGACACAACTTCAATCGTGCCCCCAGGAACTAGCCCGAGCTTTTCGAGAAACGTACGTATTTCACTTCGGCCATGTATTTGTTTAACTGTGTACTGCTGACCGACCCTGACAACCATAAGAGGCATAACGTCTCCTTCCCTTCGTTCTCGCCTTTGGGTAGGCGTACCTAACTTCAAATATGTTAGCCTGCCCTAACTTGTGTGTCAAGGAGATTACGATTTGGATGAGAGAACTATCACGCAATCGCAAAAACGCATACAATGAGGCGAATAAATAAACACGAGAGCAAAGATCTCCCCCGCTCAGACGATGCCTTTGAAGGAGGCATGATGATGGTTCTCCATGAATCAGCCGAAATGTATCTGGAGACAATCTATCTCCTTACCCTTGATCAGCCGCACGTACGAGCTATCGATATTGCACGTACTATGGGATATTCGAAACCAACCATTAGCGAGTGGATGCACAAGCTCAGTGACAATGGTTATGTCGTAGTCGATGCTAATAGAAACATTTCGCTCACTGATCAAGGCACAGACTATGCTCAAAAGATATACGATCGTCACACGACACTCACTCATATATTTGAAGCTGTTGGAGTCAATTCAGAAACAGCGCATGCAGATGCCTGCCGCGTTGAGCACTATATAAGTGACGAAACGTTCCAATGCTTAAAAAAACACTTTTTATCGCATCATCCTGATCAAGGGGATTCCCAGTCCTCAGCCATTCCGGCAAGCAAATAACCCCATAGAGCGCACTAGATCGATACGCTAGAATCATTACTATGAGTACGGACAATAAAGCGTACAAGCGCGTCAAAACAAACCATATATAGATACGCCAAAGTCATCACCCGCACCCTAAGAAAGAAGGCTCGTCAATGGATCATTTGATTATCGATCGGTTCGAAGAGACGTACGCCGTATGTGAGCGCGACGATGGTACGATGCAAGATATTCTCCGGTCACTGCTGCCAGAACAGAGTAAAGAGGGATCTTGCCTAACGTATGACGGAGAACACTACGCTATCGATTACGAAGAGAGTACCGACAGACGCGAGCGAATTGCGCGCAAAGTCAACGATCTTTTTCGCGATTAACCTACGACTTATATTCATGGCTCTTTACGTGTGAGATTCCCGAAAGATCTATGTCATATTCATGCAAGCAACGTATGATATCAATGAACTGACGGGAGAGGACACTGAATGAAATTTTTGCACCTTGCCGATCTGCATATTGGCAAACGCGTTCACGAAGCATCAATGATCGACGAACAACGTCGCATACTTGCAACAATTGTTGATTCTGCGCGTACCGAATCAGTTGATGCAGTTCTTATTGCAGGGGATGTTTTTGACCGTATGGTCCCTTCAACTGAGGCACTCGGAGTATGCCAACAATTCTTTTCTAGCCTTCTTAAAATCCACGTACCAATTTTTTGCATCGCAGGAAACCACGATTCGGCTGATCGCCTTTCGTTTTGCTCACCGTTTATGGAAGATCAGGGCATTCATATCGCACCACCGTATACGGGTACTATCTCCACATATTGCTTTCATGACCAAGAGGGAGATGTGCTTATTCACCTACTCCCTTTTATAAAGGCAACCGACGCCCGCATGGCATTCCCTCAAGAAGCTGACGATATTCATACGGTTAACGATGCCGTCCGCATCGCCCTTGCCCACCATCCCATCGACACGAGCAAACGTAACATATTGCTTTCTCACCAATTTGTTATCGATGGCTCAGAGAACCCAACAACATGTGATTCCGAAACGATATCGGTCGGAGGCATCGACGGTGTGCAGGCGTCGCTATTCGATGAATATAGCTATGTCGCCCTCGGACACATTCACAGTCACCAGCAGGTTAGACGACCAGAAGTACGCTACTGTGGTACCCCGCTTGCTTACTCATTTTCGGAATGTAGTCGTCCAAAGACACTCTCAATTGTCAATATCGATGGTCAAGACCACGTTACAATCCGTGAGCAAGAGTTGCATCCACATCATACTATGCGTGAGATCAAAACATCATTTGAGCAGATCAGCAAAGGGTGTGACACGCTCCCTCACGATGACTACGTGCACGTCACGCTTACCGACGAAGCACTCTTTGACGCGGCAGAACGCGTGCGAGCATTCTATCCCAACATGCTACGACTCGACTTTGCATCGCAGGTATATGCATCAGCAGACGATACAGCACAATCCGTCAAGCCCGACCGGTCGCCGCTTCAGCTCTTTGACGATTTTTACCACGATCAGACAGGAAAAGATCTAACTGAGACACAAACAGCACTCGTTCAGCAGACAATCGAAACTACGCGAGAGGCAAAGGAATGAAACCGCTCTCATTAAAGCTGTCCGCATTTGGCCCGTATCGAGATACGCAAACCATCGACTTTGCTGCATATGCGCATGGTTTGTTCCTTATCACTGGTCCAACAGGAGCCGGTAAAACAACTCTTTTTGATGCGATTAAATTTGCGCTCTATGGCGACATGAGCGGATCAATGCGTCCTGCTAAAAGCGTACGAAGCGATTATGCAGCACCAGAACAGCAAACATCCGTTGAACTTATCTTCGAGCACTGCGGAACAATATATTGCGTTAATCGTAGGCCAGAGCAAGAACGTCCCAAAAAGCATGGAACAGGAATGACCGTTATTGCCGGCGATGCGACACTCGAAGATCGTACACATACGCATACTATTGCATCAGGTAATCGCAGGGTCTGCGAAGCAAGCGAAAACATACTCGGCATTACGTCTGCGCAGTTCTCAAAAATTGTCATGATCGCACAAGGCGAATTTTCGCAAGTACTCAATGCGAGTTCAGAAGACCGCATTGATATCTTTCGTCGTATATTCGACACAACGCTTTATCATTCCGTGCAAGACCAGCTCAAACAACAAGCACGTGGTTATGAGCACAGTCTCGATAATCTGCACCACGATATGCAATCAGACATTAAACGCATTGAATCGTCTACGGCAAGCGCCCAAAACGACGCTTTAACCGAGCTGCAGGCCATGTCTTCCCCTGAGACTCACCTTGACGAAGTGTTGAACTTGCTCGAGGCAAACCTTAAAGAAGATCGTCTTCATGCAGATGAGCTTCAAACGACTTTTCGCGAATACAATCAAAGCATAGCCGCATTAGATAAAAGAATTGGAGCAGCCCAGGCACTCGAAAAGACCAAACGTTTAGTCGCAGATGCGCAAACCTGGCTCAATGAGCACACAGATGACCTGCAATGCGCCAAACAATCGCTTGAAGTGTTAGATGATGATACGCATACTTCTCATCAAGCTGATCTTAGTCGAGCCATCGTCGAAATCCAACGAAGCCTACCGCTCTATGAACGATTAGATACCTGTGTCCGTACATGCAAAGAATTACAAACGACCATCACTAATCTCAGTAAAAAGCGTGAGCAAGAGCAGCAGCGCCTCGCCTCAACCGATGCAGCAATTCAAACATTGAGCACCGAAGCAAAATCCCTTTCCGACGCAGATACCACATGCGTCACACTTCGCCATGCGTATGAGCATCTTGAAACGCGAGAGCAGCGTCTCAACGATGCTCAGAAAAAGTATCAATCGTGGAAAACATCTTGTGATGCTGTTAGCGTAGCCGCTATGCGCACCGCGCAAGCAGCACAGCAATCGCAAAGCGCCCATGACAACAGTATGAATGCGATGCGAAGCTATTATCAGGAGCAGGCGGGAATTCTTGCCCGTTCACTTAAACCATCGACGCCATGTCCTGTATGCGGATCGATTGATCATCCCCATCCGGCACATACTTCAGATGAGTCGATCGATCAGCACCTCCTTAAATCTCTGCAGAGTAAAGACGAAGAGGCAACAAAACAGTTACGTTACGCCGAAGGGCAATCAGCATCGGCACAAGCAACATGCAAGGCATGTCACACCGAGATGTTACAGATCATCAAAGATCTTGACCTGCCTACCGCTAGCGGCACATCAGATGATCCAGATTATCTATGCCAGACCATTCAATCAGCTCAAGCAGCTGTCAAACAAGAAAAAGAAAAGACGGCACGCGCGGTAAAACAAGCTCAGTGTGCAAGCGATCGACGCAAAGAGGTTAATGAATCCCTTACAGCCAAGCGCGAACAACGGCCACATATAGCTGCATCAATCACCGCGTGCTCCGATGAGCTCAGCGCACGGCAACGTGAATATGCCGCAAGCGATTCGACGCGTACCAGCTTATGCGCGGAACTTTCGCATCCAGATCGTAGCAGCGCCGAGGCAGCGCTCAAACAAGCACGTACAGAGCAGAGCACCTACCAGCATGCACGCGAAGCTGCTCAAAAAGCTATCGAACAGGCGCAAAGCGATTATGACCGCCACAGTTCAACAGTAAAAACGGGAACCGAAGCCCTTGCCAACGCCGAAAGCGAAGACAGTAATTGTCTTATACAGCAGAGGGATACGTTACAGGATCAATGCAACGCAATTCATGAACAGCATACTGATATTCTTGCACGCATGCACGGCAACAGTGCCGTTAAAGACTCGCTGCTATGCCTTAAAAACAAAGCGCAAACAATCGATTCAAAATATACAGAGATAGCCGAAATTGCAGCCCTCGCCGATGGAACACGCCCAGGCCAACATGGCAAAGTAACATTCGAAGCCTATGTCCAAAGCGTCTATTTTGATCGCGTTCTCCACGCCGCCAATGACCGTCTGCGCATTATGTCTCAAAGTCGCTATCAGCTCACGCGGCGGACGCATTCTACCGACAAGCGATCCACTGCAGGCCTCAATATAGACGTACGCGACTGCTACACCGGAAAGGTTCGCCCATCTCAAACACTTTCGGGTGGAGAAACATTTATGGCATCGCTTTCGCTCGCTCTAGGTTTTTCGGACGTTATTCAACAGCAAGCAGGCGGTATCCAACTCGATGCTATGTTTATTGATGAAGGATTTGGAACACTCGACGATGAGGCACGCGATCAGGCGCTTCGCGTACTTACGCGCCTTGCTGGCGACGATCGAATGATCGGCATCATCAGCCACGTCGACGAACTTCGCACCTGCATCGATCGTAAACTCATTGTCGAGCGCACCAATCACGGCAGTACGGTACATGCCGAAGTTTGATTACGCAGGGTAGCATCGAACGCCCAATCCTATCAACCGATTCTGCACACATAAAATCGGTTGATAGTGCTCTCGCACTATAAAAGCCCTATCGCTGCTCAGTTGTGCTCGTACGGCGCATAGAAGATAGATGATAGAACAAGGGAAGCGATGCCCATTGGGCTATGACAGAAAAAGCAACCATGCCCCAGATGTTCACATCGTAGAGTGCTCCCGTTGCCCAGCTTCCCAGAAACCAAAAGATGCCAAAGAATACTTGAAAGACGCCAAACCCTGTCGATCGTGATTTTGCAGGGACAAGATCAGTCACCGCTGCCTTCATAATCGATTCCTGTGCGCCCATGCCAACACCCCAAAGAGCAACACCGATTATCGTAGTAGCAATCGTTCCTCCGCAAAATATGAACGGAGCAAAGACCGATGAAATTACGGTTGAAACCGTTAATATGCCCATGCCATGACGATCGTAAAGCCATCCAAAAATCAATGCTGCAATGCCATCGACGCCCATTGCGAATGCATATATAAGAGGCAAAAACGAACTTGGAACAATACCCTGATTAGAAATGTGCATGGTAATAAGGGGAAAATCTATAAATCCGCAAGCGAAGAGCGAAATCGCCGCAATATAGCAAATGAACGTTCCGCTTGAATGAAGCCGATGATTATCACGTGTCGGCGCTTCAAATCGTTCTGGATGAGGAAACCGATGGCGCGCAATAAGCAACGATACGATAGTTGCAAGTGCTGGCAGCCCCAAAATAGCAAAGCAAAGGCGATACGTGTCAAACATGTCTTGCCCCTGTTGAACAGACATAATAACAAACAGAAGCACAGGACCAAGTACCGCGCCAAGCTGGTCAAGAAATTCTTGCACAGCAAAGCTTTTTCCCACACCCGATTGCGTTGCAGCAAACGAGATGATCGTATCTTTAGAAGGCTTCTTGATCGCCTTGCCCATGCGTTGCACAACAATCAGTACACACGCCCATATCCAACCATCAGGGGAGATAAGAGCCAATGCCGGTATCGCTGCACAATCGATGCAATAGCCTACGATCACCATTCCCCAATAATGATGGGTACGATCCGCCCACCAACCCGTAGCAATGCGCAGTGAGTAGCCAATCAATTCACCCAGCCCTGATACGAATCCTATTGTCGCAGCAGACGCACCCGCTAGACTGAGATACGCTCCAATAATTCCCGCTGCACCTTCGTGGGTCATATCGGAAAATAGACTGACAATACCCATAAGGATCACAAACGAAAACGCTGTTGAATACGCCGTATGATGCCAGGATGTTCGGCGTTTTGTAGATGAATTATTTGCAGGATCGGTATCGGACATATTCCTTTTCATCAAGCTCATAAACTCCTATGATTCTGCGATGTGTCAATCGTGTCTGCAGCTGTAAGCACATTTGGACTGTCCCCTGACGGCGTAGTAGCTCTGCACTCTTCGACCGCAATGGGCAATGTGCTAACATCCTGATCTGGATCTATACTCTTATATGACGCAATAATGCCCGCAAGATATGCTCGATATGCACGTGCAACACTCTGAGGTTTTTCGATATGCATCAATGTCCCAAATTGCGCCACCCATCCAAAAAAGACGGGGCTCTCCAATACAGGAACGATAATACGCACCCGTTGATCATCGATTGCCGTTAGCTTAACATCGCTCCCAAATCGATCAACGATTGAACCTACTACACTACGATCAGCCGTAATTTCAACTTTTACCGGCGATCCATCAAACATGCCAAACGACTGAACGCCAAATGACTGTACATCAAATGATGCAATCTTTTGATTATGCGTAGCGGGCTCATCCGAAACTTCGATCGACAGCATACGATCGACTCGATAGCGAACAAAACTTTGATGCTTATCATTGTATGAAATGAGGTAATAATACTCATCAGCATAGACAAGGCTTACGGGAGTTTCGCTGTAGCGACGCCCATCATGTCGCAATTGTTTCTGCTTATGCGTATCGAATTCAAAATAGCAGAAGGTAATCTTATGGCGTTCACGCAACGCGCGCTGAATCGCATCGACATTATAGTAAATACTTTCATTTTGCATTTTGATACGCCGCTCAACATGAATACGTGTGCTAAGGAGCTGCGCTTGATAGCGCGACGTAAGTCGCTTGA
The DNA here is from genome assembly GCA_002417975.1 of Eggerthellaceae bacterium UBA5808. Lineage (GTDB taxonomy): Bacteria > Actinomycetota > Coriobacteriia > Coriobacteriales > Eggerthellaceae > UBA5808. Next base: position 63,576 of record DIDE01000086.1, on the reverse strand, counting down.
TGTGATTGACGAGCGTCGAACTTTTTCGCTCCGTTAAAAACCGTGAGCTCTGCACCGCATCAACGAGCAGTAATAATTCGGGGAACTCAAATGGCCTGCTCACCAGCGCATATTCAGGATAGGGATTACGCACCGTTTCGATATCCATACCGAATTCTTCAAGCACTTCGATAGCACGATACACTGATTTTCTTTCAGCTGATACTCCTTGTTCAGCAAGACGCGAAATGATATCTGCCATCGTAATACCGTGGTCTTCGTCGGTTTCACTCCAAAAGATCTTCGCGATCTCGAGTATCCGTCGCCCGTACTCTCCACTATGCGCCATGCCCACGTCCCCTTGGTTTATGCTGCATATACATTTCATTGCCTGACCATGTATATGCCCGCAGGCTATTCCCCTTATAACATATGAGGGGAACACCCCATAATCATTTTGTCCCTACGCCTTAGATTATAAGGCAAGATACCAGATCACATCACCATGGAAGCAACGACAGAATAAGCATGATCGCCCAGATAAGCACAATGACTATATACGGCCACTTATGCGCCTTCGAAATAGCGACAAACTCGCGAATGAACGCTGTAGGAACGTAGTAACGCGCTGTTTTACTGCCGATGCCATCTGCATCAATTCCTTGACGGTGCGCGTATATAGCCGCGCGCATAACATGATAGTCGCTCGTTACAACAGCACATCGATACGGCGCCTCCCCAGATAGACGGTCCATAATTTCTTTGCTGTAGACAAGGTTTTCCATAGTCGTACGCGATCGGTCTTCTTTGACAATGACCTCACGAGGAATAGGGTAATGCTCGATAAGATACGTTTCCATTGCCTGTGCCTCGGATACCACTTCGTCGGAACCCTTACCCCCAGAAACGATGATCTTTGTATCGGGTGAACACGCCTGCCACACTTCGGCACCTTTATCGATACGTCCCGCGAGCAATGGTGTCGGTTCGGACCCTGACAGCCCAGCGCCATGGATAATAACATAGGCATAATCAGCATGTTTAGGGATACGCCGGTACAATGCGGAATACAACGCATATGCGGTAAACGTAATCCCTGCATATGCACCCTCAGAACAAAGCCCGAACGTACAGGCGATAAGCCAAAGTGAGGGCGAGGAAGAAAGCACGTAAGCAAACAAAACGATCAGCGCAATTATCGCGATCGCGCATAGCCCAGGAAGCACCGTCGATGCAGAAAGCCCCTCGCGTCGTATCAAGACAATACAATTGCCTAGAAGGAATCCAATAAAAATGATGATTGAAAACGGAATGCCAATAAGAATCAAGGCAAGAAATAACGGCGTCTGAAAGACTTCTGTCAAAAGAATCGAAACACTCGCACAGAGGAGTAAAAGATAGATTGCGTTGCGAAACCGACGCGGTTCCCGATAGATGGAAATACCGCACAGCAAAATTGTACCAATCGTCAGCAGGAATCCTATGGATGGCACAGACATGTGCGGGCACTCCCTCCTGTTGCTCTTTCATACGCAAGACGTCATCATGCGCTTCTTTGTATTTCACTATAACGCATTAGACCAGATTCAACGTTGGATGCTCGCAAAGCTATGCGACATCAAAAAACGATGCACGACCTCGTTACATTGAGGCCGTGCATCGTACAACATGCAATAGTAAAAACTAGGCACCAATAATCTTAGTGCGCCTGACTACTAAAATTCACGACGCTTACGCATCAATCGATATAAGACAAATGCAGCAACCAAAACCGATACAACCAGTGTATAAACGATCCACTGCATTCCGTCGCCCGTTGCAACGCCAGCGGTTGCATCCGATGTAGATGCGGATGACTCAGATGCAGGCGATGTAGACGTTGGCGTCTCAGACGTAGTCGATCCAGGCGTTGATGGGTTCGCCGCCGTTGGCGTCCCAGGCGTATCAGGTATCTCCGTCGTCGGAATCTGGGCATCGCAAACAGTAACGGTTGATCCAGATACGGTTACCTGTTGCGGAGTGCCAACGAGCGTAACCGAGCCATCAGCATTCATCGTGATCTGAAAATCGTCATCTTTGATGTAGCCCGTCGGCGCTTGTGTCTCGGAGATCGTATACGTAGATCCCGCAACAAGTTGTCCCGTCATTGTTACGCTCGACCCACTTGTCATCAGGTCGCGCGTCTCCGCCTTCGTTTCACCTGCAAACGTACCAGTAATCGTAAAGCGAGCGCCGCTCAAAGCAGTACCAGACTCATCTTGTTTTGACAGCGTGAGGCCTGTCTTTTCGTCTTGTACCTTATAGGCATTATCTGCGACCGCAGTTTGTACTCCGGCCGATTCAACGTAGAGTTTCCCTGCTCCATCAAGTTCCACCACGCACGGTGCAAATGAGATCTCATACCCTTGTGGAGGCGCGATTTCCTTCAGCGTGTATTCATTACCAACTAGCAACTCGCTATTCATCAAGCCACTTGCTTCATCTGCAGGAGCTGCATCGGTAGAAGTAAATGTCTTGCTCAAGGAGCCATCAACAAACGTCCCTGTCAACGAGAACGTCGCACCAGCAAGGGGGTTGCCCTTGTCATCGATCTTAGTAAATGAGCACCCATCCGTCGCATCCGAAACGGTAAAGGTCGTTCCATTAAGCGATACGTCTACAGGCGATCCAACAAGCGATAGAGAACCATCATCAGCAACGCTAACGTAAAAATCGGGCGCTTCGGTATAACCTGCAGGCGCCTGTACCTCACTTATACGGTAGGTACATCCACGTTCAATCCCCGTGAACATATGTCCCGACGTTGCTTCGTCAAGAGAAGCAGCTGACCATGTTCCGTTAGCGATCGTTGTATATGAATCATTCGCTCCACATTTTGCAACGGCGAATGTCGCCTCAATGCCCGTACCCGTAAAGAGTACTTTTCCTGATTGATCAACCTTTTTAACCGTAAGCTGCGCTGGATTGTCCACAACGTGCAGCGTAGTCCCATCAACCGTTGCCGATGCGCTATCGCATGTAATCGTTCCATTGTCGCTCACTGTAAAATAAACGTCATGAATAGTCGTTAGTGTCGCATCTGTTGGTCCCGTGCTTTCACGAAGCCAGTAACTGCCAGTTGGCAGCCCCGACACATCCCACATTTCGTCAGACGAATCACCGAGTGTCGTTTCGAACAACTGACCCGTAAGCGGATTTGTCACGATCGTATCAGTACAATCACCGTTCTGGTCAGCCGCATGAATCTCGAGATGCGCACCAGCAAGACTCTTGCCCGCAACAGTTGTCTTTTCAATCGAGCAAACGGTCTTTGTATCGGTTATTGTCTGCGCAGCGCCAATATCCTTAGATGTTCCCGTTGGCGCATAGTTAACTGTCCATCCAGTCGTTTCGGTTGGCGCTACAACAGAAAAGTATTTTGAATCCTTCAAGCACGTGTAGCCCTCAGGAGCTTCAACTTCCTCAATTTCGTATGAACCCCACGACAGACCAGCAATGTTAAGTGTTCCATCAGCAGCATTTGTTTGAAGCGTATCGGTACGTCCCTCATCCGATTCAGACGTGCTCAGCGTATACGAGCCGTTGCTTCCCGTCACCATAACAGGCACGGTTGTTCCGTCATCAAATGATGACGCATGAAGTTTGAGCTTAAACGAAGCTTGAGCATTCGTCATAGACGCTGTTGCTCCAGAGAATACTTTTGTCAGATCAACTGATGTCGTCGACGTAGTGCGACCATCGGTAACATCACTTTCTGGGGTTTTTACTTCCCCATGTTCACCTGCAACAAATGAGTTCACATCGGTCGATAGCTGGTAACCATCTGGAGATGAAATTTCTTTATAGTAGTAGGTTGATCCAGGAGTGAGGCCATAGAAGGTCACACGTCCAAGCGCGTCTCCTGTTGAACCAGATACAGCTTGCGAAACAAGCTGCTCACATGCTGAATCGGAATACAAACCATAGACAGCACCCGGAACACGCACATTGCCGCCAACGCTGGAATCATCTTTGTAAAAGCGGAACAAAGATGCTTGCTTAAGCCAACCCCATGCATTCTGTGCGAGCTTAACGGTGCACGTGTCACTTCCCTCGTTGCCGCCAGGGGTCAACAGTGAAACCTGGTTAACGAGCGCGCTTTCCGACGTCTGGTTCACAATATGCGTGCGATAGTACAACACATACGATGCAGTCCCGTCTGGCAAAGTCACATCAAGTATGGTCTTGCCTTGTGCAGCATCGTAAGAAAGTCGCTTTGACCACGTCGTTGAATCAACAGGATTGCTTGTATCATACGCAGTCGCAATACTGCCGTCACTATTATGCTCTGCTCGATACAGCGTCACCGAAGATAAATCGCAACCGAGCGCAGGGTCGAGGGCATCCTCGATCGTTGCACTTTTAAGGTCAGATCCATTCGGATTGATGTTCACTCGATAATCAACATAGCCCTTTGATTGATCGGACGAATAGAGTGACGATTTATGCACCAACTTATTATCGATAGCGCCATGTCCGGTCGAACCTTTGCAGGTAACAGGACAAGCTGTTCCCCCGTTGTATTCAGGCGTTGTTGCAGTCGCTGTGTTGTCGGCGCTAATAATGAAATCGCCGTTGTCGGCCTGTTCATATTGGGAAAGAACCTCGGGGTCAAGCGAAAGGTACATATCGATTTGGTATTCCGCAGACGTGTCTCCAAATGCCGCATCGATATGCTTGTTCGATACCCATGCAGATGTGTCGAACGATGAGGTCACATCCGTTTCATTCGTATCGGTTTTCGAATCGTCAGTATATTCAATTTTCGTAATACGAATCTTTTGATCGCCCGAATTTGCAAGCGTCCATTTGCTCGCATCAACTACTCCATAGGTCGATTTTCCATCAGGCGACATAATATACGTTGTCAGTGCAGACAGATTATCGCTCACATGCAAATCACTACAGGGCATCTGGTTAGCATTTACTGTCACCTTGTAGTGCAAATATCCCGTTGATGAACTCTCTGAATCTACAACGCTATAATCGCTCGTTTTTGCGAGAAACTTATTCTTAAAAACCGTTTGGTCGCTGTCTTCTGCTTTGAAGTGCGCGTCCGTCGATTCATTGTATACGTCGAGTTGCGCCGTATCCTTATAGGTATGGTTAACGTAGTTTTTTTTAGCAAAGTTAGTAGCATGCGATGTATAAACGATTTCAACGTTGTTCACATCATAGGCTGCTTTTGGCAGCGTCAGTGTCATCGTCTGAGTATTTGCATCGTAGGCAAATACCTTTGCAAGCTCTTCAGCACTTAATTCCGATCCGTTATACAGAACCTTTACTGATCCATCGACGTACGTCTGATCGGACTGAATCACATCAGTAATTGTTGCAGTTGTATATTCATCGGTACGAGTGGAAGGCTTAACGTCCCACGTTATATTGCCCGTCTGCAAATCAGTGTTGGTAACAGCCTTATCGATATAGGCAACCTGGAATGATGTAGTAATACTAATCGGTTTTGGTTTAACCGACGACCCAGGGACAGGGCCCGATCCGCCTGGATAGTCATAGGTAATCCACGCCTGATTAGGAAACTGAACCTCGGTATTTTTGTCTTTTGCGTCGAGGTTAATCGATGTGTCAAAGATAAAATCTCTTTGATTGTTCACAACACCAGCCAAGTGAATGGCAAGCAAATTCGTCGCAGGATCAAGTACTGCGTAATCCCCTGAAGGCGTTGTACCAGGATCAGATGTATATACAGGAATCGTTGAACCATCTTTGGTACGCAAGGAGGCATCAACATACGATGCATGTGCGTCAAGCTGATCATAGACAATCACGTTCTGCGCGCTTCCTTGAGCATCTTTATTCACTGTAAGCGACCACTCAAGCGTGCTGCTGTTAAGCGCTGTGCCAGCCTTTGATATGCCAACTTTTGGTACGGTAACGTTTGCCTCCGCCGAAGGCGTTCCTTTAATGTCCACAGAGGAACCCTCAGGCTCGGTCATCGTTGCATCGTTCACGATTTTCTGCGATGCATCAGCAGCGTTTTTGAGTACATCGCTCGAAAATGACGTCTGAACCGTCAACGTATACGGAGCCACATGATCTGAATCGTCGGGGAACGTATAGCTAAATCCCGTACCCGTTGATTGCACCAAAAGCGTTTGGCCTTGTTCATCGGTCACAACAGGAGTATTCATCTGCGTTGTATCATAGGTATCAGCAATGGTAAGTCCCTTGAGAGGCACACCAGCTGATGAGGCATCGGATCCTACCGTGATCTTCCACGTAGCAGAACTCGTATCCTTATTATACGTTCCCGTTTTAGTGATTCCCGACAGACTAACTGCCTTACCTGGAGCATGAATCGAATAAGGAGTTGATCCCTTTTGCATCGTCCAAATAACGGGGTCTGTTGCATGCTCGCCAAGCATATCAGTGTTGAGAGACAGATTAGACGTCAGAGCACCACCAATATCCTTGTAGCCCTCATCAAGGTTGAGCGTATCAACAAACGTCACCGTTGCTTTTCCATTTACAACCGTATAGGTAGCAACATCTACACCATTCGAGGTAATGGTACGAGGTTCGGTAACATCAGGTGTCTTAAAAATATCCGGTATCTGATATTCGAATATATCGCCTGGCTTGATCAGACGGCTTGCGTCATCTTTAAGTACCGAAAAGTCGACAGACATGCCCATCGAAGCGATATTAGTTAATGGGACACTCGAGAAATCGTAACAAATAACCCCATCTTGCGTAACAGGATCAATATCGTGAACGGTGCCACCAAGATCGGTATAGGAAAGTTTAGCTATCTTAATAGCGAGCTGAGTAAGATTATCAGTCTGGTCAGTTGGCGTGCTTATCGACGAGGCCGCCAACAACGTACTTGTTTGCAATGCAGATTCTTGCTGTGCTGTGAGTGAGTTGTCTTCTTGCGTATCAGTTGCATTCGGTGATAGTAAGCCGCTCTCTGCCGTCGCAGATTGTGTGTTTACATCGAGTGTGGACTGAGCTGAGTTGGCACTTTGATTGGTAGCAGAACCTGATGCGCTATCGGAAGTTGATCCTGCATCTTGCCCTGCACCTGCGGTAGCATCCGCTAATGTGCTGTCAGTATTAGCAGTTTTCTGTGCTTGATTCGTCGAACCCTCCGCCTGCGTCTGCGTTGCATCTGATGCAAATGCAGATGTCATGCCCTGAGTATTAAATAATGTGAGCGAAAGCACAAAAGCCATCAAGATGCGAAGACAACTATCAAAATATCGTGCAATGTTTGTGCTTAACGAACATCCTTCATAACCATGGTTAGTACTCCGACAACCATGTTTCTGCTTTACCTGCATGAGCGAGCCTCTTATCACAAATTCCCTGAGTATGTATACATATAGCTGCATTACTGTACTAAAGTGTTGACCTACTAAATTCTTTAATTAAAATTTGCGAAGTTTGGACATGTTTTGAGAATTTAAATCGCTCAAAACCGCCTCGCTGGTTATTGCTATGTTTTTGCTCATATTTGTATCATTTACGGTACTGACATGCCTTGATAGATGCGTCCTTCGGCACCGCTGCATCACCCCTACAATCGAAATAGCCTATACTCAAGGCAGCACATAGTGACGTTGCTATCATGCGTAATGACTCGTCGCGCATGGTGATCTCTATTGCTGCACGATACAATATGGCACATACATCACTGCTATCGAGATATGTACTCTGCTCAAGGATAGGAATATACATGGGAGAATTCGTTCAAACGCTGCGTCATACCTCAGCCTTTAAACGACAGGTATTTTTTGCCCTCGAAGATCCTATGCGTGGTGGCAAGGGTGCCCGAGCATTTGCCGCTTTTATCTTTATTCTTATTATTGCAAACGTCGTCTTGGTTTTTACCGAAATGCAAACGGATGCAGACGGGAAAATTGCCGCATTTCTTACACCCTTTGACGTATTCTCGCTCATCTTTTTTTGCATTGAATATCTTCTGCGAATCTGGACTGCCGATCTTCTTCACCCTCAGGCATCCCCTGCGCGCGCACGATTACGCTATATTGTGTCACCTATGGGACTCGTCGATTTATTCGCATTCCTGCCAAGTATATTGCCGTTTCTTTTTCACTTTGATGTACGCATTATCAAATCGATCAGGCTTATCCGCCTTTTGCGCATGTTCAAAATTACGCGCTATATGACAGGATTTACAAGTATCATGCACGTCTTTCGTACGCGCGCTAATCAGATTCTATCGGCGTTTACCGTCCTATTGCTGCTTATTATGAGCAGCGCCGTTTTGATGTATGAAGCGGAACACGCAGCTCAGCCTGATATCTTTACAAGTGTTTGGACAAGCCTGTACTGGGCTATTACAACAATTACCACAACGGGCTACGGAGATATCACTCCCATTACCCCATTAGGTCGCTGTTTTGCCTTTATTATTATGATTTTGTCGATTGGAATCGTAGCAATCCCTGCCGGAATTCTTTCCGCAGGATTTGTCGAAGAAACTCAAAAGACACGAGATTCAAGCTTACGGGCGCGCAACGATGCACGGCTTCGTTCTGACTTGGATCTCAACATGCCTTCGAGTGATACCACCGAAGATAATTCCCCGTATCAAGCATGGAGCTACTGCCCCTATTGCGGCCATAAGCGCACGCTAACTGACGATCCGCAGGCTGATCACTGCCCCTATTGCGGAGCACATCTACGATAAGAACGCGGTGAAATTTTCATCCCCGGGCCTTAAATGCAAAGGTCCGGGGATGTTTTGTCATACACTATGCAATCGTCAGAGCATCATTCCTGAACCTTGAGTACTAAGGTTAGTGGCATATGATTAATGATGCTCGATGTCGTTCTAGACTAACTACGCTTCCGATGAAGAGGCCTCTGATGCGACTGGCGCTTCAGAAGAAGACTCGTCCTTTTCCTCATCATTTTCATCGTCGTCATCTTCGTCAGATGAAAGATCCAAAAGCAACACGGCAAGTTCACGTGGAGAATCGAATTCTTTTTCGGTATTGTCGCTATCGCGATTAATCGTAATGACGCTCCCCTCCCACTTTACGTGGGCAAATGCATCATCAAGATCTCCCGCATCCTCGGGCATGCACATTGTTTCATCGTCGGACGTATTGATCGTAGACGTACCACCCTTGCTAGATGCGGTCTGCGACGCATCAGTTGGCTCTTCGCCAGCTACTGCGGCAGAAACTGTAGCAGATGCTGATGCTGCAGTTCCAGCTTTGCTGGTAGCATTTGGATCTTCCGATACATCTTGCTCGTTGCCAAGCGCTGCATCGTCATCTGCATCGCGCTTTGCTCCATCATGAAACTTTTTAGAACGCACAACATAGCGATAATCGAAATCATCGTAATCCGGTTGGCTCTCTTTGCTAAAGTCATACGCCAAATCATCAAGCATGTTGCGCATAACAGCAACCCGCGAGACTGATTCTGCGCACGCAACAATACCACGTTCGCTGTTGAATAGCGCATGAGGCGCAACATAGATCGTACGGATGGCTTCACGCCGTTTATTCTCTGCACGAATGATCAGCAGAATAGCTATAAGAACAACTGCCCACCAAATAATGCTAACGATAAGGTCAAACGGATAATCTACCAAGTTCAACGAGAGGTAGAACCAAAGCCAGAGTAAAAAGATAGAACACAGGATAAGGAACGCAATAATGATGACGTTACTTTTTTTCATCTTAACGCTCCTCTCCTGGACATACCGTTGGGTTAGCCTCTATCGTTTCCTGTGCATCTTGCTGGTCTACTGGATCGCCAGATAAAATTGCCTTCTCACGTTTATGCATCTTACGCGTAAAGAGAGTACGGCGAATAAGTACACCCGCACCGTATATCAACGTAACAAGAATGCCGAACATCATGTACCAATGGACCCAGCACACAGGCTCTGCATCAAATGCGCCTAAAGGTGTACCGTCGTCATCGGTGAGTTCTTCTTCGTTTACCTGTCCCTGTGCATTCCCCGCTTGAGACTCACCCGTTAGCGGACTTACCAACGTCTGCATTGCATTAGCTACGGGAACGACAACAGCATTCAGTGGCGTTGTACCCGCAGGAGGCTGACCTGGTGTTCCTGGTGTAGACGGATTAGATGGGTTAGACGTGCCCGGCGCTGCTGGAACCGCAGGTGGAACTCCAGGCTGCGCAGTTACCGTTAACGATCCCGCGCGATAACTTATTGAATAGTTAGCCGTCACATCAACACCGTCATGCATAATAACCGCATGCATTGCCTGATTCGCCGACGTACCAACATTCGTCTGCGATCCGTTGACGCTAACCGCCTCAATTGAATCGCCCTCTGCGAGGACTCCGTCAACAAGATCCCAATCATGATCCGTAAGCGGCGCACCATCATACTGTTTCGTTGCACTCTGAGCGCCTATAGTAAGCGGAATCGACGCACGCGTTACGGTCAGCGTACCCGTTTTCGTCGTTACTTGATAGTTATCAGCGTTGGTGCCGTCTTTAAACGTGTAGTCACTCACGGTATTCACGCTTGAGCCAACCAACGTTTGAGAGCCATCAGTTGTAATCGATGACAGACCTTGTCCGTTCACAAAGACACCGCCAGTAATTGCTGCCGTGATATCCTGCGAGCTCGTAATCGACGCCGTAAGCGCTGTACCGTCATACGCCTTAGTTGCAGAAGGCGCGGTGATCGTAATCACGCATGGATTCACGGTAAGCGTGCCATCCGTGTAGGAAATCTTGTAGTTATTCGTTACGTTGGTAGTACCATGCATGATTTTTGCATTCGATGCTACATTTGCGGTCGATCCCGCATCGGTAATCGAACCATCAACATCGGCAGACACCAGCGTATCGCCCGTTGCAAGCTGCCCGCCCGAAATCTCATAGGAGTTATCGGTAAGCGCAGTGCCATCATATGTTTTGCTCAAGCTCTTAGCAGTGATCGTAAGCGGCAGTTCAGCTTGCGTTACCGTAAGCAGTCCATTGGGCTTTGTTGTTACCACATAGTTTGCTGCATTCGTCTGGTCATTAAATGTATAACTAAGGATCTCATTTTCTGAAGATCCAGCAAACGTCTGCGAACCCTCGACAGTTACCGACGCTAAGCCCTGTCCATCGACGAACGAGCCACTCGTAATCGACCAGTTGCTATCAGTAAGGGGCGTACCATCGTAAACCTTTTTGGCGCTTTCTGGCGCTATGGCAATCGCACGCGGATCAATGCTGAGTGTGCCATTCTTGGGCGTAATTGCATAGTTAGCGGTCACATCGGTTGCATTTCCATTCGCATCCGTATGCGTAACCTTAATGTTGGACACAATATTAGGCGTCGCTGCACTTGCGACATCCGTCACGCTGCCTGTAACATCGTAGCTTATGCTGTCGCCATCAGCGAGTTTTCCATCAACCGCTGCGCTATCATCCGTAAGAGCAGTGCCGTCATACGTTTTACTTGCGGAAGCGGCAGTTACCGTAAGGGCAATAGGATTCTCATTCGTAATGCTGAGCGTACCTGGCTGCTTGGTAACCGTATAGTTTGCAGCATTGGTCCCCTGTGCAAACGCATAATCTGTAATCGTGTTTGCGCTTGAACCAACCAACGTCTGAGAACCGCTTGTTGTAATCGATGACAAACCTTGACCGCTCACAAAGGAGCCGCCAATGAGTGCCGTCGCAATATCTTGCTGATTGGTAATCGCCGCTGTCAAAGCTGTGCCATCATACGGTTTAGTGCTCGAAGGCGCCATGATAGTAATTAAGCGCGGATTAACTGTGAGAGTGCCAGCAACATAGGTGATCGTATAGTTATCGGTCACGTCGGTAGTGCCATGCATGATCTTTGCAGAAGAAGCAACATTGTTAATTGTTCCTGCATCAAGAATTGTGCCCGTAACGTTAACAGACGCTAGTTCATCTCCCGTCGCAAGCTGTCCGCTCGTCTGCGAGAACTTCGAATTGAGCAATGCTACACCATCGTATGTCTTGGTATCAGAAGTAGCAGTTATCGTAATCGGTAAAGACGCACGCGTAACGGTTAGTTCACCATCGGCGATCGAGATCTTATAATTGCTCGCCTTTGTATTGCCCTTAAGCTGATAGACAACGTTGTTAGCACTCGATCCCGCATACAGCTGTGAGCCCTTTGTAGAGACGGAAGCAAACCCTTCTCCCGCAGCAAACGAACCCGTCACTGTGTACTTAGATTGAGTTAACGGCGTGCCATCATACACCTTAGAAGCAGATGCTGCCTTAACGGTAATTTCTGCAGGCGTAACCGTCAACGAACCGTCTTTGTACGTGATATTGTAGTTGTCCGTTACGTCAGCAGTTCCATGTTTGATAACTGCATGCGAAACGGTATTGATGCCTGTTCCTACATCGGTTTGTGCGCCATTAACCTGCGCACTTACTAACGTATCACCTTGCGCAAGCTGGCCTGTTGGTACATATGCATTATCAGTAAGCTCGTTCCCATCATACGTTTTTGTTGACGATGCAGCAGTTATGGTCAGCGCAATCGATGCTTTAGTGACCGTAAGCGTTCCGTTTTGAGTGGTAACTGCATAATTATTTGCATTGGTCGCAGCATCAAAGTCCCAACCCGCTACTACATTGTTCGAGCTGCCAGCCTGAAGCTGACTACCTTGTACGCGAATCGAAGCAAACCCTTGGCCATCAACAAACGATCCCGAATCAATCTTGGCAGTTGGAGCAGTAAGCTCGGTACCGTCATATGCTTTAGACGCCGAGTCAGCAACAAGCAGAATCGGCCGTTGGGTAACCGTAAGCGCACCGTTCGTATAGGTAATGTTGTAATTGTCCGTCACATCATCAGTGCCATGCATGATTTTTGCATTTGATGCCACATTTGCGGTCGATCCCGCATCGGTAATCGAACCCTTAACATCAGCTGAAGTGATCGTATCACCTGTTGATGAGATGAGTCCCGTGTAGATAAGCGTGTCATCGACATTTTGGCTCCACCCTGCATCAGTCAATTCGGTGCCGTCATACGTTTTGGTCGCGCTATTCGCCTCAATCGTAAGAGCAATCTCAGCCTTGTCGACCGTTAATGTTCCTGGTTGCTCGGTAATTGTATAGTTTGCTGCGACGGTTTTGTCAGTAAGCGTATACGCATCAATAGTATTGTCGCTTGTGCCAACCAACGTCTGAGAACCCTTAACGGCAACGGTCGCTAGACCCTGTCCATCAACAAAGGAATTATTCGTGATCGACCAGTCTGTATCAGTAAGGGCTGTACCATCATACGCTTTATGATTACTTGCTGCGGTAATAGTAATCGCGCGCGGGTCAATACTGAGTGTGCCATTCTTGGCAGTGATCGCATAATTGGCGGTCACATCGGTTGCTTTTCCATTCGCATCCGTATGCGTAACCTTGATGTTGGACACAATATTAGGTGTCGCTGCACTTGCGACATCCGTCACGCTACCTGCAACATCGTAGCTTATGCTGTCGCCATCAGCGAGTTTTCCATCAACCGTTGCACTGTCATCCGTAAGCGCGGTACCGTCATACGTTTTGCTTGCGGAAGCGGCAGTTACCGTAAGGGCAATAGGATTCTCATTCGTAATGCTGAGCTTGCCTTTTGCTTCCGTTACTTTGTAATTTTCGGCAGCAGTTCCCTCAGCGAAGGTGTATCCCGTAATTGCATTGTCGCTTGTACCGACCAACGTCTGGGAGCCTTCAGCAGTGATCGATGCAAAGCCCTGGCCTTTAACGAATGACCCACCCGTAAGTGCCGTCGCGATATCCTGCGAGCTCGTAATCGGCGCTGTAAGTGCTGTACCGTCATATGCCTTATTCGCAGAAGGCGCAGTAATGGTAATTAGCCGTGGATCAATACTGAGTGTGCCATTCTTGGCAGCGATCTTATAATTAGCGGTCACATCAGTCTGCGTATTATCCGCATTAGTATGCATAACCTTAATGCTGGATACAACATTATTATCTGTCTTTGTATCCGCAACATTGGTCGCACTACCAGTAACAACGTAGCTTACGGTGTCGTCCTTAGCGAGCGTTCCACCAACCGTCGCCTTATTGTCGGTAAGCGCAGTACCATCATACGTTTTACTCGTAGAGCCCGCAGTTACCGTCAAAGGCATTGCAGCTTGTGTAACCGTCAGTGTTCCGGGCTTGGTTGTAATCGTATAATTTGATGCTTTAGTCGAAGCGCTCAGTGTATAGCTAATCGTATTGTCGGAATAGCCAACCAACGTCTGAGAACCTGTCGCTGTGCAAGAGGCAAAGCCTTCGCCCGATGCGAAAGCATCGTTTGCATAATGCACGCCAGATGCAACAAGAGGCGTCCCATCATAGGTTTTGTTCGCGGAATCGCTCGACACCGTCACCGTACGAGGATTAATTTTAAGCGAACCATCCGTTTTGCTAATCGAATAGTTGCCCGTCACATCAGTCTGCGTTTTATCCGCATTAGTATGCATAACCTTAACATTGGACACAACATTAGGCGTCGCTGTGGTTTCAACGTCAGTCACGCTACCGGTAACGTCATAGCTTATGCTATCGCCCTTAGCGAGCGTTCCATCAACCGTCGCCTTATCGTCCGTGAGAGCGGTGCCATCATACGTTTTGCTTGCGGAAGCGGCAGTCACCGTAAGTGCAAGCGGAGTAACGTTTACCGTTCCATTGTACGTGTTAACATTTTTGTACGAGCTCGTCACATCGTTTCCTTCAGCATCAACAATGCGATAGCTCTTGACGGTCGTTGCGCTCGATCCCACATTTGTTTGCGTCCCCGAGAGCACCACGTCAGTAATCGAATCACCCGTACTCAGCTTTCCCGTAACGGTATACTGCGTATTATTAATTGTCAGCGGTGTGCCGTCATACGGTTTAGTTACAGACCCAGCCGCAATGGTAATCCAGTTTTCGTTTTGCCACTGTGCATACAGCGTCATCGACTGATCCATAGTCAATGCGTCATTGGCACTATACGACGTACCCGTACCATCAGCTTTTGTGTTCCAGCCCGTAAACGTATACCCATCGCTACGCGTTGGAATCTTACTGCTTACATTTGTCTTTGCACCAACGGAATACTGCGCGCCATCAGGCATATTCGACCAGATGCCTGTAGGAGCATTTGCGTTATACGACAAATTTACCTTTGCCTTGTCAAGTAGTACACCATCAACGTGCCAGTCGCCACCTTCATGCTTGACGACGTACCACATAACATACTGAGTCGACGGATCATATTTGCTGTATACCGATTTGATTTGATCATCAGTTGGGACGCTGCTCAGATAGTTGCCAATGCCAACCGTACTGTCGGTATGAAACGCTGCATGAGGAATAGACCCAGCGATATAAATGCCAGGAGAATACTCAGATGATGAATGAGGCTGCGGTTCAGTTGGAATCGTACCGTCTAGGCGAATAAAGAAATTACCAGTTGCGGGATAATCAGAAGCCCAAACCGCGTATAACGTTACATCCTCATCGGTTACGGTATAACTTGATCCCGCAGCATATACAGCCTTTGTATAGTGCCAGGATCCTGCGCCAGTCGCGTTGTTATCGGTCGACCATCCAATAAACTGATAGCCTGACTTTGTCCCCGTATAATCAGGAAGAGTAATGACTTTGCCTTCAAGCAAGTCCGTCTGCGCATCGGGGGCAGACACGCTCCCACCGTTTGCGTCAAACGTAACCGTATGATCATTAGTAACCGTTACATTCCATGTTGCCGTATGGTAATCCCATCCAGCATCATTATACGTAGCGGTAATTTGTGCTGTTCCTGCTCCAATGCCACGTAGTTCGGCAGTCGATCCCCATGACTGGGATACAACAGCAACAGATTCATTATTTGAGGTGAATGACGTCCGATACATTTGCGTTGAGCCAACCGATATGTTGGCAGTCTCTCCAACTTTCAGAGATTGGCTCGCCGTACCATCATCAATGACATTGCTTTGCTCGGAACGCTTTGTATAGGTCCATACGCTTTCGGCAGAATCATCACTCTGTGTATCGTCGGTAGCAGACGAATCACCTGATGTTGTAGTCTGGATTAATTCAGCTACAGCCGTAATTGACAGCGTTGCATCAACGTATTCGGCAGGTACCTGATAGGTGCCATCATTGAGCTGCGTATAGGCAACATCCGTCTGATTTGCTCCGTGTGTCACCTTAACCGAAGCAATACGATATCCGCTATCGGGAGTAAGCGTGAACGAAAGCGTTGCTCCTGTCGAAACGTCAATGGTCGTATTAGCCGTTGTTTGCGTGCCAATCGTAATCGAAGCATTCGTCAGATGAAGAGCAATCGCTGCTTTTTCCTCAGACGTACTCCCCGAGTTCGTATCGGTTGTCGTCTGATTTTGTTGTGCAAGTGCAGCGCCTAAGGTTAAATCGTCCGCAGCTGTCGTCTGATCATTCGCAGCGGTTGACGTTGTAGACGCACTACTTGAAGCACTCGCCGCAGTAGCTGACGATGCTGTATCCGTAGTTGCTGTCTGGTCCTGGGCTGAAGAGTCAGCACTCGTATCGGCTGCCACCGCCTGAGTTGGAAAGCCAGAAAAAGTGGTGACCATTACTATCGAGAGAAAGACCGCAAGCACTTTGCCCGCAAGTGTATCCCTTACGTTTAGAAATCCTCTCGATGTCGCAGTATGTTTATGCGTTGCTATCATCATCACATCATCTCGAACGAAGCTTACCGACACACGTATATGTGTCGTTTTATCTACATACCAATTATGATAAATGCATTCGCCTTATATATGTGACTCATTTCTGCACATTGCTTTCTGTTTCTGCACATTGCCGTCTAAAGGGGCAAATGAGACAAAAAAGAGCCCAATACACAAGAGCACAACGCACGTATCAAGGGGCAGCATCTGGACAGCAAACAGCTATATCCGAAACGTGCAGAATAGACAGATAGAATGAAATTCAGCGTTAGTTTTTAGTGGACGAAACAGCACGACAAGAATCGGTGGGAAGATCATCATCGTCTGAATCGGAAGGTATATCCAAAAGCAACACAGCGAGTTCCCGCGGAGAATGGAATTCCCTTGCGCGATTGCCATGCGTGCGATTGATGGTAATAACGCTTCCCTCCCATTTTATATGGGCGAATGTATCGTAGAGATCTCCCGCATCCTCGGGCATGCATAACCCTGTATCAGCAGAATCATCGTTTAATAACGTTGCCCTATCAGCAGACGGCGCAAGACCGTCACCAGGTATAGATCCATCAGAGACATTCTTAGATGCGTTATCAGATGCTGCAATCTCATTCGATAGTATTCTGGCATTATGAAGAGAGTCTAGATCCTCTGTCGCATGGGGATCATCGCAGAGCAGTACGCGTTCGTTATTACTGCCCTTTGTCCCATCGCGGAACTTTTTAGTGCGCACGAGAGAGCAGTAGTCGAATTCGTCGAAGTTCGGCTGCCCTCTTTGCGAAAATTATACGTCAGGCTTTTAAGCATTTCGTACATAACAGAGACACGCGCAACAGGATCGGGACAAGCAACAATACCTTGCTCGCTGTTAAATAAAACACGCGGACCAACATAAATCGTACGAATAGCCTCGCGTCGTTTATGCTCTGCATGGATGACCAATGACACCGCAGCAACAATAAGTACCCACCAGACAATGCACAATAGAAGACTAGACGGATAGTCTATTTGATCAAAGCCAAAATAGGACCAAGCCCATAGCAGAACAATTGAACCACCTACAAGAAATGCAGCGATGATAATGCTGCTCTTTTTCATATCAACGCTCCTCTTATAGTTAGACGGTCTACAGTGCTTTTAACGTTTCCTGCGCGTCCTTTGATTCGCTGAATCACCAGACAGAATTGTATTTTCACGCATAGTAAGCTTATGAGTAAAGGCACAACGGCGAAGCAGCACGCTCAATCCATAGATAAACGTGATGCACATACCAAGCAATATATAGTTGCGCATTGCAGACGCAATGACAGGGTTAACACCACCCGAGGATGAAGTCACATCAAATGCATGGTCATCTTCGTCAGCCTGCTCCTGAGGGACAACAGACTGCGACGATCCAGTAAACGCATGCTCAACAGACAGCATAGCAGCCGAATCCGCAGATGACCCATCAAACGATTCATGTGCAGACGTAGCCAACGAAGTAAGCGCAGCGCCCAATAGCGCAAGATGTTCAAGGGGAGCAACACTCATATGCGTAGTCAAAAGATCAAACGATGCATTCTTTATAGTCTGACTTTGCGCAGACGATCTTCCCGCAATCGATGAATCTGCATTGGCATGCGGTGTGTTAGTAGGGACCTTTTGATTAGCTCCAGAACCAGTTCCAGGATTAGACCCAGGATTAGTCCCAGGTACCGTCGTAGGCTCGTGTTCGTTTTTCCACTGTGCGTATAACGTCAACGATTGATCCATCGTTATAAGCGCGCCATTAGCATACGATGTACCCGTACCATCAGCTTTTGTATTCCAGCCCGTAAACGTATAGCCATCATTACGCGTTGGGGTATTCGTCGTTACCGCTACCTTGGTACCCACCGAATACTGTTTGCCATCTGGTATGTTTGACCAAACACCAGTAGCAGCATTTGCGCTATAGCAAAGATTTACTTTACTTTTATCAAGCAGAACACCATCAACATGCCAGCTACCACCTTCATGTTTAATGACATACCACATGACATATTGCGTCAACGGATCATATTGTATCGACGGATTATGTTGTCGACACACTGCTGCAATCTGCTCATCAGTTGGCATGTTCTTTAAATATTCCCCTACACCAACGGTGCTATCAGCATGAAACATTGCATGAGGAATAGCATCTTTAATACAGATCCCAGAAGAATATTGAGACGCTGAATGAGACTGTGGCTCCGTCAGAATCGCGCCATCATAGCGAATAAAAAAGTTCGCCGTCGCAGGAGCATCAGAGGTCCAAACCGCATACAGTACTACGTCTTCATCAGTTACGGTATAACTTGATCCCGCAGCATACACAGCATTTGTATAGTGAGATGAACCCGCACCAACCACATCGCTATCGATCGACCATCCAGCAAATTGGTAGCCCGATTTGGTCCCTTCATAATTAGGAAGAGAAATGACTTTGCCTTCAAGCAAATTCGATTGCGCAATGGGGGCAGATACACTTCCGCCATTTTCGTCAAAGGTAACCGCGTAGGTTTTAGAAGCAGCTTTATTGTCTGTCGTAGAGCGATCGGTATCATCGCGTGTTGCTTGCGTCCCTACCGTAGTCGAAGCACTATTAGCAACCGTTGCTTGTCCTTCATCTGCACTCACTACAGAATCAGACTGCGCAGCATACGTTTGCTGCGCACTTGCTGCGTTATGCGCTTGATTACCCGAATCCGCTGTCGATGCACATTCTGCTTCCGCATCCGAGGATGTACTACTTGTGGACGACAGCGTAGAAACAGACGCATGGTTTCCTGCGTCTACAGATGATGCGCTGTCTGAAGAAGCTGATGTAGATGAAGACGTCGTATCCGAAGATGTTACAGATGTATCAACTACCTGTTCTTGGCTTGGAGTAAGGACACTCATATCGGCCGCCAACGCCGGATTCGTAAAGCCTGAAAGAGCGATAACCAGCACTACAGAAAGAATGGCCCTACACACTCGGGCCCTATATGATTCTTGTATGTTAAGAGGCCCCGCGAATATCGTTGTGCCTGCTTGTGTCATCGTTGCACCATCTTGCTCAAAGAGTTCCGAAATTTTCCGAATCTCGTTTTTTACCTAATGAATATGATAAGAGCACTTGTCACCAATCAATACTCCATTTATGCACATTGCATTCTTATTCTACATATTTAGGCTCGCTAACCTTATGAGCATAGAGGTATGCCGCGATCATTCATCCCTATAATCGCGGCATACCTTTAGGTGCACAACCAGTTCTTCTTTTCACGCACATTCTGCGTTCTGTTAGGCCCTCGACGGAGCAGTCCAACAATCACGCATATACTCCCATTTAGCATCACGCTGCTGCTCGATCGAAGCAATATCTTCATCCTGCAAGTGTTTAAAACGACCCTGATGCTTAAGGTACTGTTCGACTGAAGCAAACTCAGTTGGATTGCGATTCAGGGTAAATGAGCCCTGCTCATATTCCGCAAGGTACCACAATCCACAGTCAACAATCTCACGCGCGATCTCGACCGTTGCATCAACGCCATAGCCCCACCCTGTTGGGCAGGGAGCAATAACATGAATGTACTTTGTCCCATGGATACTCGCGGCATGTTTGACCTTGCGCATAAAATCATTCAAGTAGCCAACGCTCGCCGTCGCTGCATACGGAATACCATGCGCTGCAACAATCTCAAACATATTCTTCTTTTGCGTCAAGCAACCTCGATGATGTGAGCCAGCTGGCGTTGTTGTCGTACGCGCGCCAAACGGCGTCAGAGAACTTTTTTGAATGCCTGTGTTCATATAAGCTTCGTTGTCGTAGCAGATATAGAGCACGTCATCGTTGCGATCAATCGCACCTGATAAGGCCTGCAAACCAATATCGGCCGTGCCACCATCACCAGCAAATCCGACAACAGTTGCATCGTCAGGTTTACGCCCTTGAGCACGCAACCCAGCCTCAATGCCGGTAATCACCGATGCTGTCGCCGCAAAAGGCGTGATCATCGCATTGTTTGCAAAGCATAGGTCCGGAAAATTAAATCCAGTTGCACTCATACATCCAGCAGGCAGCGCCGCAATCGCTTGTGGGCCTAATACTTTGAGCGCCGCACGCACTGCAAGTGCGCCTCCGCACCCCGCGCATGCTTTGTGGCCAAAGAACAATTCGTTGTCGCTAATCGTTTTTGCATTTATACCCATGGCTACAACCTCCCTTCATTCGAGATCGAGCAAGAAGTATCAGCAGCATCAAAGACGCTATCTATTCCCAAAAATGAAACGTTAGGAATCTCTGTTTCGTTCTGTTCAGCCGCTCCAAGTTTTGTATATACAGTCCGTATTTGATCAGCGGTAATATCATCTCCGCCTAATCCGCCAATAACGTTATACGTTGGTACCGTCAGCCCTGCCTGAAACAATGCCGAATTCACATTGGTGTATACCGTTCCTTCAGCGCCAAACGAAACATCTTTTTCCAGCACTGCAACGGCTTTGCACGAACGCAGCGCAGCAACAATAGCAGCATAAGGAAAAGGACGCAGATAGCGAATTTTAAGCAAGCCCACGTGCACACCCTGTTCACGTAGTGAACGCACCTCATCACGCACCAGACCAGCAACTGATCCAAGCGTGACGATAACAACATCGGCATCCTCGCACGATACGGCTTCGACCGCCCCAGGATACTGCCTTCCAAACGCTGTGTTAAAACGCTCTTCAATTTCGGGGATAACCTCAAGCGCACGGTTCATGTCGGCATGCTCGGCATATTTAAAGTAGCGATTATAGGCGGGTCCCGCCGAATAACCGATATTTTTAGGATGATCAAAATCAAAACGATTGTCCGTGGTATACGCCGGCAAAAACGCATCCGCTTGATCTTGATCAGGAATCTCAACTGATTCATACGTATGCGTCAAAGCAAATCCATCAAGGTTGATCATTACCGGCGTGCTTACACGCGCGTCCTCTCCTAAGGCATATGCCATCAAAGCCATGTCGAGCGCTTCCTGATTGTTTTCGACGTAGACTTGGATCCACCCATGATCGAGTAGCGAGAGCGAATCACGCTGGTCGCCGTAGATATTCCAAGGGAGTGCTGTTGATCGATTCGCGTTCATCATAACGATAGGAAAACGCCCACCTGACGCATAGGTCAGGCATTCCGCCATATAAAGCAGCCCCTGGCTCGACGTTGCTGTAAAGGTGCGTGCACCCGTTGCTGAGGCACCAATCGCACACGAAAGTGCCGAGTGCTCGGACTCGACATGAATATATTCCGCATCAAGCGCACCTGATTCAACCATCGAGCTCAACCGCTCGACAACCACCGTCTGCGGGGTAATAGGATAGGCAGAAATAACCTGCGGACGTGCGAGGCGGACTCCTTCGGCACACGCTTCATCGCCTGATAAAAAACGCTTCATCGGGACGTTACCTCCTTTTCGGGCACCATACTGATCGCATGTGCTTTGCACATATGTGCGCAGATACCACAGCCTTTGCAAAAGTCGTAGTCGATTGCAACAGCACATGCATCTGATGCCTGTGACCTGAATTCGTCAGTCGTTTTGAATATCGTCCCATCAGGGCAATAGAGATAGCATTGCAGACAACCCGTGCACGCAGCCGCATCGATAATCGGCCGTTGGTTGCGCCACCCCGCATTGCGCACCGTCAAATGACCGCCCTTATAGCATGTCGAATGCGCATAGTCGACAGGTGCAATCGTATCTGTTGTTAATTGAGGAATAATTTGAGGACGGCGGTGCGGACTATCTGTATCAATACTCGACAACGCCCGAGCGTCATTAGCATGCGTTACGGCATTTGATGCCGTTGGTACCTGCTCGCTTGATGCTGAACCATCAGATGCAAAGTCTAGATCACCTGCATCACACAATTCCTTGCTCGACGCATTAGCATCATTAGTATCGGCATGCGGCAACGTACCATGGTGCGATGACAGCACAAGCGATTCCTTCATTGCCTGAACCGTCGCATCCATGACCGATACATTGCCCTTATGCAACTTTTTAGGCATGTAGGCGCAGAATGCATCTTTAACTTGATCAAGACTAACGGAAAGATCGCATGCCGTAAGTGCCGCAAGGCACGCCGTATTAGGGAACGGACGGCCAAGACATTGTTGCGATATACCATCAGCATCGATGCTGATGATACGATCGTCATCCCAGGTACGCTGTGCGTTAACTAAGATTATTCCACCCGGTTTAAGCTCGTCAAAGCAGGATGGCACCTGCAGCAGTGTCTCATCAAGATAGATCACATAATCTGCCTGCGTAACCGCACTTCGATCACCAATTGGTCTATCGGCAATCTTGGTGAATGCACGCATAGGCGCACCGCGTCGTTCTGGACCAAACGAAGGAAACGCAAGCGCATACGTTCCTTTGCTCGTCGACGCAGCTGCACCAAGCAGACGCGCAGCCGTAAAGGCTCCTTGGCCTCCTCGCCCGTGCCATAAAAATTCGATCATCATAAGCTCCCGACGTATCTTTATTTCTACTGCCTTACACCTTGTGTTCTAACGTACCCTATCACGGCATGCGCCCTACGCGAATCCGCGTAGGGCGTCTCATGCAGTGTTATATCTGCGAACGCACCGGCATTGCTACCTATACGTCCACATTGTAGTGCCCAGCTGCTAAACCGATTGACCGTTTAAACGATCAACAATCCTACATATGAGCATAACGAACAAGGTTTTTATCGAGTCCGCTAATGAAGCGCTTGGCAGCAACATCAAGCGCTGCGCCTTCACGAGTTAGATACCCCAGATGTAACTTCACATCAGTGACCAGCGGTACAGTATTCAAATCGGATCCATCCGATATGCCAACCAGAATACCGCAGGTAACGGTATAGCCGTTTAATGCCACGATCAACTCGCTAAGCGATGCACGATCAGTTGTTGCAATTCGCTTTGCACGAGGAATACGTGCAAGTGCCTCTTCGGCAAATTCTATCGGCGCATCTTCGCCTTGATCGAAATAGATATAGGGATACTCCGCCATATCTTCGAGCGTTAGGCTCTCTGCGTGTACTAACGGATGACTTGCCGGCAAAGCAATGCGAGGAATGGATTCAATCAGTTCATGCCACTCCAGATGAGCATCGGCGCATGCTTTGTCGATAACCGCTTTGTTCTCGGACGTCTTTACAATCACACCAATATCACTGCGTTCTTCGGCCACATCCGCAATAACCCCGCGCGTCGTTCGATCACGCAATGCATATTGATAAGAGTCTCCGCCCAGAGCCAATACGGTATGAGCAAACGTCTGTACATTAAAGAGATAGTGTTGACCCGAAACAGCTAATGTCTCATTCATCGTCTCTCCTCCTCTATTTCTGCTTGCGCTCGTCAATAAAGCGCGATGCCTTATGAGCGGATGATGTTCCAAGCTTTCCCGCATCATACACGATTACGTTGCGAGGACGTACGCCAATATGAGCTTTCAGGGCAGCCATCGTGCGACTTGCCACTTCGTCGAATGGTTCATCACTGTCATCAGCACGCTCTACCGATACCTCATAGCGGCACGTAAAGTCCTGTTCGTAAACGCGAATTGAATATTCGCCCGTTAGCCCTTTAAGACCACGCACCACGTATTCAATATCGCTCGGGAACACGTTAACCGCGCTCACTACAAACATCTCGTCCTTGCGCCCCGTCACATGAATACGAGCAAGCGTACGACCACAAGAGCACGGCGTCTTATCGACATAACCAATATCACCCGAACGGAAGCGGATCATAGGACGAGCTTTTTTGCAGAGCGTCGTATAAACGAGCTCACCCGTCTGACCATCAGGAATAACTTCGCCTGTCGTTGGATCAACGGTTTCGACCAAAATCTGATCCTCGACAATGTGCAAGCCATCCTTTGCCTCACACATCGCAGCACAGGCGCCGTAAATGTCTGAGAGACCATAGAAGTCGACAACCTTAGCTCCCCACAGTTCCTCGATCGACTCACGCGTCGAATGGATCGATCCGCCCGCCTCACCAGCAACGATGATCGTGTGGATGTTAAAGTCCTTCTTTGGATCAAAACCTTTTTCCTTGGCAATTTCTCCCAAGTGCCATGCATACGAAGGAGATGTCCATATAACGGTCGGCTGATATTCCTTAAGTACAAACATCAAACGATCAGATGGAATTGCTCCAGCCCAAATCGCAAGCGCGCCGAGTTTTTGCGCTCCGATTACATCTGGGCCACCAACGTACAGGGCAAAATTCAATCCATGAACATACCGATCATTAGGTCTCATGCCTGCTTGCCAGAACAAACGTGCCTCGGTGTTCTGCCATAGTTCAAAATCTTCTGCAGTAAAGGGGCTCACCGTTGGCACACCCGTTGATCCCGAAGACGTAGCCATGAATACGACGTCTTCTTCGGGAACACTGCACATTTCGCCAAAGAAGGAACCGACATGTTGTGTCTCTCGTTCCGTCTTCTTGTTCACGAATGGGAACCGCGCCAGATCTGCTAACGATTTGAGATCTTCAGGTCGCACTCCTGCCTGATCGAACGCCCGCTTGTAGTACACGGTGTTCTCGTAGGCATAAGCGACCATCTTTTTGAGGCGCTGCAACTGCAGCTCCTCAAGCTGCGGACGCGGCATGCATTCGATCTCCGGCTCATAGTATTTCTGAGTGGCGGGGATGTGCTTTGCCATGATGTCCTCCTAATACGTTTCTTTAATAGTTCGTCGAGTACCAATCCAAGCCGCAATCCGTCAATTACGTCGTACGAACACGTTCCGTATTCATCGCCATGAACACAAAATTATGTACCGTATGGATCGAACAGCCTCAAACGATGGATATGATGAAACCACGGATGCGAGCTGCATACAATAGAAAAAGTCATTCGATGATTTGATGATTCGTTATCTGTTATACCGATAGCCCCGTATAATGTTGCATTGAATGTTAGATAGAAACATCGATCTTGGTATGTATGCAGTAGCTTCAAGCAACTGCCCTATATACCATTGTTTTGCCTGTACAAGTTCGTTTTTTACGATATGGTTCGCCGCCGGCAAACGATCGCTTTTCTGGATGTATCGCATAGTCGCACATAGACCGAAAGGATCCTGATTTCGATGACGCTACAACAGTTGCATTACCTTATCGCGATCGCAGAATATGGATCAATTAATGCTGCCGCACACAATCTCTACGCTTCTCAATCCAATCTTTCGACCGCTGTTAAGGAACTCGAAAAAGAATTAGGCATTACCATTTTTACGCGGAGCAATCGGGGTGTCGCTCTAACCAACGATGGCACCGAGTTGCTAGGGTACGCACGCCAGGTAGTCGAACAAGCCACCATGCTCGAAGATCACTATGCACGCAACGAAACGCCACACCGCCATTTAGCAATTTCGACGCAACACTATGCGTTTAGCGTGCAAGCATTCATAAGTGTTGTTGAATCGTGTGATAGCGACGAATACGAATTCATGCTGCGAGAACGCGGTACGGGGGAAATCATCGATGACGTTCGTACGTTCCGCAGCGAACTTGGCATCCTATTTATTGATAGTTTTAATGAACGCGTAATGAATAAAGCATTCGATGATGCAAACGTTGCGTTTCACCCATTGTTCAACGCACGCGTACACGTCTTTGTAGGAGAACATCATCCTTTAGCAAACGCAACACTTATTAAACCAGAGGATTTGGCTGAATACCCACGCTATTCATTCGAGCAAGGTATTACTAATTCGTTCTACTATGCAGAAGAGCCGCTTAGCTACCTTCCGCATAAACGAACCATTCGCATATCAGATCGTGGAACGCTGACAAATCTCTTGACCGATTACAATGGGTATACCCTATCAACAGGCGTTCTATCTGCCGAAATGCATGCAGGCATCACATCAATTCCGCTCGACACCAATGAAACTATGCAAGTGGGCTATATCATGCATCGCGAACGTCGCCCAAGTACACTCTTGCTGCGCTACATCGACGAGCTCGACGCCGTCATCGCCGCAAATCCATCTGTCGAGACCACCGATGCCTCATAAGTTCAGCATCTCATCACCGTCTTAAGATTTAGTTTCGCAAACGTATCTACATAGTTATCCTCATCTGCGCAACAAAGGGTATCCGCATGCACGATGCTGCACCCCCGTACGATGTACTGCTTTCCCATCTCCGATGAGCAAATTGACCCCGTCAACGGTCAAAGAAAGGAAATTCTTTTCATCGCGAGAATGAACTGGTACACTTCGGGTTATGAAATCAACATCAAAGCAATCAGAACAAACGACGAACCAACGCAACAAAGCATTCATCGGTCTCACCGGTTGGATCTTTATCGCGCTTATACTCGGTATTATTATCGGTATCGTCTTTAATTACACCGTTCCTTCTGGATCCGACTTCGACAATATCGTCGTTAACGGTATTTTTTACGTCCTAGGCCAAGGATTCATCCGCTTAATGCAGATGCTCGTTGCACCGCTAGTGTTCTGCAGCATCGTATGCGGCGCCGCAGCTATCGGCAATGGCAAAACACTGGGACGCGTTGGCGGATTAACCATCGTCCTCTACATCATCACCACCGCGGTAGCTGTATGCATGGCACTCGTTATAGCTCAATTTATCCAACCAGGTGTCGGCCTCGATTTGAGTTCGATTCATAGCGTTGACACTACATCCACCCAGTCGACAAGCGTAGCTGATACGATTCTCAACATCATCCCAACCAATGCGTTTAATGCGCTTTCGTCAGGTTCGATGCTGCAGATCATCTTCTTCGCTCTTATCCTCGGTGTTATTCTCGCTCAACTCGGCGACCGTGTAAGTACCGTGCGTCGCTTCTTCTCGCAATTTAATGAAGTCATGATGAGCATGGTAACCTTGGTGTTGCGCGTTGCACCTATCGGCGTTTTCTGTTTGATCTCACGCACCTTTGCCCATCTTGGACTCGATGCCATCGTGCCTATGCTTAAATTTGTTGGCGGCACGTATCTTGGACTCGCCTTCCAGCTCTGCGTTGTCTATATGGTCTTGCTGCGCGTCTTTGCTCGTCTTAATCCGTTCCGCTTTCTCAAAAAAATGCTCCCTGTTATGGGATTCGCGTTTTCGACAAGCTCAAGCAACGCAACGATTCCTTTGAATATCAATACGCTCGAAAAAAAGGTTGGTGTCAATCCTAAAATTGCTTCGTTTACCATTCCTCTTGGTGCAACGATCAATATGGATGGCACCGCAATTATGCAAGGCGTAGCAGTTGTCTTTGTCGCACAGGCATTTGGCATTCCCCTAGGGCCTATGGAATATATGACGGTTATTCTGACAGCGACGCTCGCTTCGATCGGAACTGCAGGTGTCCCAGGCGTCGGCACAATTATGCTTGCAATGGTCTTTGACGCAGTCGGCCTACCTGCCGAAGGTATTTCGATGATTATGGGCGTCGATCGTATCGTCGATATGGGCCGTACTGCAATCAACGTAACGGGCGATGCCGTTGTAACCGCAATCGTCGCACGTGCTAATAAGGCACTCAATACCGATGTATTTAACGACATCGTTACCGATCAGAACGTTGAAGCACAAGAAGAGCAACGTGCTGCATTAGAGCAGGGCGACCTTGATGCTCTCTCTGATAACGAGACTACCGTTTCTGACAAAGAAGAGGACTAAACATCTCCGGAGGTTATTTAACCCGTGGAATTACTGATTGTCTGCCCGCTCGCACTTATAGCGGGCTTTGTTGATGCAATTGCTGGTGGCGGCGGACTTATTTCGCTTCCCGCCTACTTATTTGCAGGGTTACCCGTACATCAGGCAATCGGAACCAATAAGCTTAGCTCGACCATGGGAACACTGGCATCAACCTGGCGATTCGCAAAACATGGCTACTTAGCAGCACCTCTGGTACTTGTTGGCGTCTGCTGCGGCTTAACAGGATCATTTTGCGGAAGTAATCTCGTTCTACTTGTTGGCGATACCGTTATCAAATGGCTTATGCTCGCAGCACTTCCCCTTATCATGTATTACGTCTTGCGGACACGCGACCTTGATCGTTACGCACAAGAAGGATTTGGATTACGTAAGACTCTCGTAATTACAGCCATTATTGCAGCCATCATTGGCGTCTATGATGGCTTTTACGGTCCTGGAACAGGGACATTCCTTATTCTTTTGCTTACGAGCTGTGCTCACCTTGATCTTCGAACAGCTAATGGAACAACGAAAGCAATCAATCTAGCAACCAACGTAACAGCACTCGTCGTCTTTGCCTTTGGCAACGTTGTACTCGTTGGCCTTGGACTTGTTGCCGGCGTCTTTAACATAATCGGCAACTTGCTTGGCGCACATCTTTTTGCTCATGACGCAAGCCGTATCACCCGTCCTATAATCATCGTCGTCGTCATTGTCTTTGCTATCCGACTACTCTTTGATTTGCTCGGTACGCCATCTATCTAACACGCGCGTACGCCTTCAAACGTTGCCTATATCCGCAGCAAAATAGCGGCAAACTATACAGTTTCATCTCGTTTCGTCCTCTGCCCGCACATAGCACAAAGATGACTCCAAGTGTTAAGGACAAATCGCATAGTATGCGTGTATGCATCATCACGCACCTCTTTAGTATGAATGGCCGCAGTGTGCAGAGCGAGGCGCGATAGGTGGCGAAATCACGGCATACCCGTGAATAAGCGCAGACACTTGTATGGCTCTCCACCTCGCGATCGTCGATTGCCGAAACAGAGAGCGAACCCATGGAACATATTTTACTGAGCGCACAGCATCTCTCAAAACGATACGGTTCAGGTCCTTCAAACGATCTCGTTCTCCACGATATTGACCTCGACATTTATGAGGGAGATTTTACCGTCATCATGGGATCGTCGGGATCGGGCAAATCAACCTTGCTCCATTGCCTAAGCGGCATGGATAGTGCAAGTAGCGGCCGTGTACGATTTGAGTCGCAAGATCTTGCAACACTCAGCGAGAATAATCTTGCTCATGTACGCAGCGCATCATTCGGGTTCGTGTTCCAACAAGCGAACCTAGTAAGCAATCTTACGATCGCAGAGAATATCGCTGTTGCAGGCTATGTATGCCCTGGATCAATACCCGATACAGTTAATCAACGCGTAGAAGACCTGTTATACGATCTCTCTATTGATCATATTGCCGACCATCTGCCCTCACAGGTTTCTGGTGGAGAACTGCAACGCGCCGCAATTGCACGCGCGCTTATTAACCGTCCAGCACTTCTCTTTGCCGACGAACCAACAGGGGCACTTAACCGCCGCAATTCCACGCATATTCTCAACTTGCTTACCGATCTCTCGCGACGTAGCCAGAGCATTCTTATGGTCACTCATGATGCTCATGCGGCACTTCGAGCAACACGCTTAATTTACCTTGATGATGGGACAATCAAAGACGAGCTATTCCTTCCGCCCTACCATGCACGAGATATCATCGCGCGTGAATACCTTGTTAACAACTGGCTCTTGGAACATGAATGGTAGTCGGCAATGAAAGCCTTGGCGACACTCATCAAAGCAGCCATTCGTGCACGATGGGGAGGATTATGTGGCATTGCCTGTCTCGTATTTGTCATTGCAACGCTGCTTGGATCTATATCCTCTTTGTATACGGTATCAGCCCAAGAAGATACACGCGCTCTTGATCAAGCAGGCTATGGATCAATCGTTTCGTTTATTCCTCAATGGACAATTGATGATGCAACCGTTGATAGCGCTGCTGCATGCGCGCATGTTATGCATATCGATCAATACGATTCGCTCTACTGCGGATCAAGCCGCATAGGTGATGCTTCAAGCTCACAAGTACTGTTTGTGTGCCCCTTTGATCAAACAGGTACAGAAGCAACAGCAGGCCAGCCCGAACATACATCTATCGACCAGAACGGCCAACAACGATACCGCGTTTTCAATCAACATAAAACGGGGTTCATCGATAGCCCCGAAGCACCTCAGGGGCAAGAGATCTATCTGCCTATTACCGCCGCCGATCAACAACATTGCGCAATCGGCGATAGCGTAACCTTATGGACTGGTACCGATTATGCCGAAACATTCACGATTAAGGGTTTTATCGAAGAACCCCTACTAGGTGCAAATGTTATTGACGCAAAATACTATTTAATAAGCGAAGAAGCTTACGCGCGTTTGTCGGCAACTGCTGACGATCTTAAAAATAGAGCAATTCCGGGGGACACACCCGATTGTCATCACGTAACAAACCTCAATATGTATACTGACACGCAGGATTCAGCAACCCTCGCTCAAGTACAACGATCCATTAACGACACCTGTGACCTCTTTAGTCAAGCATACGCAACGCTTACAATCGAGCAAAGTATGTCGTATACGATGATCATGCTCAATCTACTGTGCAGCATGCTCTTTGTTTTCGTTACCCTTTTAGGTCTTGTTACGCTCCTGGTTATACGGCATTCAATCAGCTCTGCCTTGATGCTCGACTACGCCAATCTTGGAATTCTTAAGACTCAAGGGTTTACCACGGGCATGTTACGCATTGTTGTACTCGTACAATACGTTGGCGCTGCACTTATTGGAATCACGTGTTCACTGTTGTGTGATATTCCCGTTATACAAGCACTCGCTCCACTTTTTGTTCCCGTTACTGGATTGCTTGCAACGGCATCTATTGATTGGATGCTCTGTATACCAATGCTCATTGCAATCCTGTTGATCATCATCGGTGTCGTGTTTTTTAAGACACATGCTTTGACGGCAATTTCCCCTCTTGATGCAATGCGAAGTAGTTTCGAAGGCAAACGCCATGTAAACACATGGATGATTCCTGTCATATGTCATCGCACAGGGCTACTCGACCTCAAACTAGCATTTCACCAGATGAGTAGTGCTCCCGTACGCTATATTGGAACCACCTTTATTATTGCGTTACTTATCTTTTCGCCTATCAGTATCGCTTCGATGGATGATGCTTATTCGGAGACGAACATCTCACGCTCTTTTGGCGTCCCCTACTATGCACTCAGCATTACCGATTCCATCTCTAGTCTGACATTGGCCGATGCACCAACTCAAGAAGATATTGCCCAAACGATTGCGCAGCATGCCACCATCGTTCGTCAATATTCCTATGATTCGTGCTACATGGAAATGGATGGTCTAAAATATTTGGGACTTGTATATGGCGTTCCCGACGACTTTCAAAGCGTGTATGAAGGCACCGCTCCGCTCAACGATCATGAAATCGTTATTACCGAGCTCGTTGCGCAACAGAACAACGTACATATTGGAGATTCGATCGAACTTTCGTCAAATGGTTCGACAGCAACGTATACCATCTGCGGATATATGAGTTCTATCGCTGATGGTGGCAATTGCTTTGGCATGCTCGTATCAGGAAAGGCACGACTCTACAACGTTCCAAATGCCGAGATCGATCCGACACTACGCTACGTTTTCGCAGATGCAGCAGACGCCGAAGATGCACATGATGCTCTTCGCAGTACCTATCCAACGGTGCAATCCACCGTAGGAGGAACATACGATAAAACGCTTGTAACTGCTCAATCAACAGTGCAAACGCTCGAAACGCTTATCTATGTCTTTGTCTCGATATTTTCGTTGGTGATCGTTGTAATGCTCTGCTCTCGAGCAGTCGCGCATGAACGACGCGATCTAGCTATTCTCAAACATCTTGGATTCTCTTCTGGCCGCCTACGCAGGCAGTTCGCATTACGCTTTTTTATAACAGCTCTATGCGGTGCATTGTTAGGAATAATTCTTATCTTTGTTGGGAACAACGCGCTACTCGATCTCATTTTGTCAAACGTTGGACTTCCTCATAACGTAACGCATTACACATTCCAGATGATTGCACTGCCCACTGCGCTCATTGTGCTTTTGTTTGTAGTAGGGTCATTCGTCGCCGCTCGATCGATCCATTGGATCGATATACATGAGTTGTTATCCAGCTGAATCAACTGAAGGGAGTGATTTTTCAGAAAAGTCATCAGGATTGACGGGAATACCCCGGTAGGCGTTCATGAGGCCGCGATAAAGTTCTGGCCATCGATGCGCAATATTGACGGGCTGGAACAATTCATCTACAAAGCCAATACGAGCCATACCCGTAGCTCGAGGCTTTGTTTCTTCGTTGGCACATACATCGAATCTAAAGCTAACTTTTACACCACTCGCTTGGATGATTGACGTTTCGATTTGTACCTGGTCACGAAAGAAAAGGGGGCGATCATAATGGCACGTAGACTCAATCACTGGGGTCAAAATTCCGTGCTCATGAATGTTGAGATAGGTCATGCCAAACTTCAAAAGAAAATCGGTGCGCGCGTCTTCAAAGTACAGAAAGTAATTAACATTGTAGACGACACCCATCGTGTCAACATCGCTATAGCGAATATGAACATCGGTTACGGTGCGAAGAGAAGCATCATTGGATTTGATCGTGTTCATTATTTACACCCCCAAGCTATACGTACAATGCAAAAGGGGTGTGCACCTATGCGCACACCCCTTTGCCGATATTGGCGCAATCTAGCTACGATTGCTGCCACCACTACCACTGCCAGAATTGTCTGTACCACCACCAGAACTGAGTGCAACTACCTCTTCAAGCTCTTCGATCTCACCATACTTATCTTCCTGCTCTTTAAGCATGTCCGTGAGATCATACGTGTCGTGCTGGTTCTGCTTTGCATCCATGAGTACCTCCCATCTTTTTATGGGGCCTATCTATGGCATACGCCCCTTATGACCTATGCAACGAACTTTTGTCGCTTATTAATATCTGTTACGTTGCAAATATATTGTATAACTTTTTTAAGTAAATCTCCTTAATTGTTATCATTCTTGCAATATGGTTCGGAATCTTATCTTTTATTGTATGTTTTAGCAACTGGACGTAGCGAAACGAAACAAAGGAAGTCACCTATGGATATCAAGACGTATCAGCACACCATCGATCAGCCGATCGACTGTCAGATTCAGCACCTAGACGACATTATGCAAACGGCAGGGCTTAGTCTTTCGGCCTATCAAATTTTCGGATTATCGGAGGGAATTGGTTTTTCAATTGAGCAGGTAAAGCTTAATGGTTTTCCATACCTCATCATACTCGGCCGATCTCGAACGAATCTCGAAACGCTCTGCAGTAAATTTTCCATTTCTTATCGAACAGGTAAAATGACCGACCCGCAAGAATTTAAAGCTCTTGTAGCAAGTACGAAAAATACCAACCGCATTGTCCTGGCATATACCGACCGCTTTTATCTTACGTATGTAAACCAGCACCTTGCAAAAAATGACACCTATTTTACGCCACAACATTTTAGTGCCCATCTTATAGCTGTCCTCGATTACAGCGAGGGTGTCTACCGTGTATTTGATCTATTTTCTAAACACGTCGAATTAGTCCCCGAAGCAGAGATGCAAGAGGCCAGAACCGCCCGTTGGGATGTCTATCCTCCACTCGGAAAATATCTTCTGATCACCATTCCTCATTTAGATCGACGCAATTTTGACCTTACGCGCATGACTATCAACAGTATCATCGCCAATTGTCGGCGAATGCTTGCCGAAGACGATTCCAACGCGGGCATTGCCGGTCTCCGCTTACTCGCCAAAGAATCCAAATCTTTTGTGCCCATCAACACCTCGCTCTATCAATCTGCACTCCGTTTTCAATTTGGCGTATTAGGAGTGCTGATTAACGAATTTGAAATGACAGGATCTCTCTATCGCGAGGTATACGCGCGCTTTCTCGACGAATCAGCAGCACTAGGAGCCACATATGAGTCTCTTAAGTCCTCCGCCAAAGAGCTACATTCACTGGGAAAACGCTGGAAATCATTTGGGCTCTCACTCCAAAGCGATGACGTACGTAGGGTGGCTCAAACGTTTTCTCCGACTATAAACAAACTTGCCGAAGATGAACTCACGTGTTGGAAAAACTTACTTAAGCGTGCTGAGACGATCAGAGACGATATGTCTTAATTTTTGTTCACTGGATGGCGCTAATCCTCTTCATTTATCACACTAGATGTACTACATATTCGTTCATTAAAGTTCATTGCCTATGGCTCGAGGGTAAACATGGCACATCAACGCGAACAGCACTACTTTGATATACCGTACCGTCCTTCAACTATCGTCGATATCATCAACGAAAGTGCCCGACGATACGGACATCATCCCGCCGTTTCGTATTTTGAGGGCAACGCAAAACACGTCATCGACTTCAAACAATACAAAAGTGACATTGCCTTTGTTACACAGCTGATTCAACAAAAGACTTCTGGCGAATCACTGCATATTGCACTTATGGGTGTCCCCAGCTATTGTTGGATGCTCTGTTTCTTTGCAATCATTGCCGACCACGATATTGTCGTTCCCCTTGACGATTCACTTGATACACAATCGCTCGACTATATTATCAATCAGAGCAATGCCGATATCGTCATATGCGATCAAGCTTTTACCTCTACCATCACTTCATTCTGGTCAGGAACTCTCCTTACCACCGAAGAGATAATGCACGCCGTCAATCACAATCCCAACGATCTATCCGATACTGATTTTTTATCTATCAATCAGCCCGATCCCCAAGACCTTGTGATGATCATGTATACATCGGGAACATCAGGCAGGCCAAAGGGCGTAACCACTTCGCATGAAAATCTTGTATCAGAAGTTATTATGGGCCAGATGCTGATGAAAGGTGTTATCGACGGTGGTAACATATCGCTCCTCCCGTTTTACCATGCTTATTCGATTCTCACAGCGATTATTTATCCACTTTACGTCGGATGCTGTGCTTACATATCGCGTGGGCTGCGCTACGTAGCCGAAGACCTTAAGGCATATCAACCCGTTACTATATTGGCAGTACCCCTTATTGCTGATAGCTTTTATAAAACCATTAAGAGCAAACTCACGGGATGTACGGCAATTGCAGCTCGCTTACTTATCGTGCTGCGTAAAGGCCTACTCAAGATTGGCTGCGATCCAAGAAAAGTATTCTTTAAGCAAGTGTTTACAACCTTCGGACCAAATTTTGATTACATCATATGTGGAGGCGCACGTCTTAATCCCGAGACCGAGCAGGGTCTTGAAAACTTTGGCGTCACTATCCTTAACGGATATGGAATGACTGAATGCTTCCCAAGCGTTTCGACCAATACCAAAGAAATACGAAAGCGCGGATCGGTCGGGCGAGTTGAACCTTTTGTAAACGTTCGCATTGATCCGACAACGCAAGAAATTCTGGTACGCGGCCCCATGGTGAGTCCGGGATATTATCGCGACGATGAACGCAACCGCGAACGCTTTATTGATGGATGGTTTAAGACAGGAGATCGGGGTCACCTTGACGACGACGGATTCCTTTTCTTTGACGGACGCCTTATCGACAACATCGTCCTTTCTAATGGCGAAAATGTCGACCCTGCCGAAATTGAAAACCTATTCCGCTTAACACAAGGATTGCAAGATATGCTGGTATTTCTTGATACCTCGGCAGGCGTCGATCATCTATCAGCGCTTATCTCTCTTGATCCAGAAACTCCTGATGTGTCGCACGCCAAAGCCACTATCTCTCATGCGGTCGACGCTTACAACGCACATGTTGCGCTTCATCGACGGCTCAAGCACGTTACCTTTACGGCTAAACCATTCATCTATACCGCAAGCCGCAAGCTCAAACGAGCAGACACCATGCGCGCTCTGTATTCTTCCTCTACTGCCAATAGCCAATCGTAGAAAGAAGCTGTAGCATGACTTGTCCACCCCGCACAACTGCATCAGCTCATTCGCATACGCACTGGATTCAGCGCGACGGATATGGACAGTACTGGCATGATATCGATCGACACGTCGATTGTCAGCTTCAACAAATGAGCGATATCGCTCATACTATGGGATTGCCCCTTTCGGCTTCAATGTGCTTTGGTCTTTCCGAAGGCATATCGTTCTCTGCACAAATCGAACGACATTTTTCGTTACCTTACCTCATTATGCTCGGCCGTGAGCGCGACAACTTCCCCCATTTTGCCCGTAAAATTGGTATCAAATTTAGCAAACGTCGCTGCGAGGATGCCACCGAATTTCGCGATGCAGTCATCGAAGCACATCACCATGATGCCGTCATCATTGCACTCCTTGATCGCTACTATCTGACATATATCAACCAAGCACTTGCAGCACATGAGAGCGCCTATAAGCCACAGCATTTCTGCCAGCATGTTGCAGGCATACTCGCCTACCATGAAGGAACAAGTTCCCCTACTCAAGCAGAGCAGTACAACAGTGCGGATAAAGCGTATTATCTTATAGCTGATCAGTACAGCAATGAACCAGTCCATGTCCCCGTGCCAGAAGTTGAACAAGCACGCCTTTCCAACTGGGACCTTAATCCGCCGCACGGAGTCTATTACCGTATTGAAATGCCTTTTCGGTCATACCAGGACTATAACTGGCCACAGCTTATCAACGAAAGTATCGGCGCAAACTGCGCCGCTATGCTCTCACCTACGGGAGGAATCGCGCATATCCGCAAGCTTATTCAGCAGATCGAAGTATTTGACGAAGAAACATTGACCTTGTATGAACGAGCTGTCCGCTATCAATTCCATATGCTTCATTCATTCATCGCAGAATTTGAGCAAACCCATTCACTGTATCGCTGGGTATATAAAGATTTTCTTACTGAATGTATTAACGACTACGGATGCCACTATCTTCGAGGATTCCCCTCTCGCTTCGAAAATCTAGGACTACTGTGGCGATCCCTCAATGATCTATTGCTTATAGATGACCTCAGTGGATTAGTGACCTCGTTGCCTAAGGCAATCGAGCATATCGCGAATGAAGAGGAACGCTGCTGTGCTGCGCTGCAAACAGCGCAGAGAGATTATCATGCCCAACATTGACATATACACATTCGAGCCCCTTCTACTACATCAGATTACAGAAGTTACCGGCACATCCAATGTAAAAAAAGGCCATTCTTATCTCGAGATTGAAGGACTTGACCGCTATCTTACACTGCCAACTAATCTTGTCCCAAAAGTTCAGGCATGCCTTGCTAAGTGCGATGGGTACCATACACTCGCTCGTATTCTTGAGAACGCAGACAGCAACGACCGCGATGCGCTCCAATTTACCCTGCTCAAACTTACCGCCATGGGTGCTTTTCAGGATGAATACACGATCGCCCAAGCAACCGAAATACGTGCGCTCAGCATCGACTTATTCTCCTTTGACCTCACAAAATTTACCAACATACTTGCACGAAGCTTTACTCCCATACTCGTCATTTCGGCAATCATCTGGACGTTTCTTATAGGATGTACCATTCAATCAGCATTACAAGGAACGCTCGATTTTGGAGTGCATATCGGATCTGCAAGCGATTTTATAGCAGTTAGCGCACTCACCTATGGCATATCGTGCATTTGCGCGATGATACACGAGCTCATGCATTCGATGTTCGCAGCCCATTATGGGTTTCCGCCTGCACGTACCCATGTAATTATTTATTTCTTTGTATATCCAATGTTCTATGTCAAAATTCCCCGCCTGTATTCAGCGGACAAAAAAGTTAGAGCGCTTATTCTATCAGCGGGACTTATCTGCCAATGCTTTCTTGGCGGCGTCGCCATCGGCATCTACAGTTTGACCGGCAATCCAATATGGTTTCTAATCTTTTTGGTCAATCTCGATCTTTTGCTTGGA
Organism: Eggerthellaceae bacterium UBA5808; assembly: GCA_002417975.1. Classification (GTDB taxonomy): domain Bacteria; phylum Actinomycetota; class Coriobacteriia; order Coriobacteriales; family Eggerthellaceae; genus UBA5808. The sequence continues at coordinate 25,126 of DIDE01000086.1, read as the reverse complement.
AATGCCATGCCCTCAAGCTTGACCGATGGTTATTTTATTCTTTCGACACTTATCAACGAGCCTAATCTTCGTCAAGCATATCTGCGAAAAGTATCATCGTGGGGAACACAACGATTTAGATGTATTCACCTTACTAAGATTCAGACGATCTATACCTGGTCATGCATTGCTTTTATTCTCGTTTTTAATGTTATCCAGGCAAATATAACGACTGCCCTCTTTAGCATCCCTACACCATACGATCAGTTCTTTATTATCGGACTCACCCTCTGGTCGATGATCATTTACTTTGTCCTTATCAAGTATCGATTCCATCGCCTTGAGCAACAGCAAACGGGACAGGAAGATGCTTCGCTCAACCCTATCCAAAAACTTATTGCGCGCAAAGTTAGAGCACATGCAGCACGTCGAGCCGAGCACACATCAGAAAAGGAGTCATCCGGTGAACATTCATCTGCACAGCCAAAAGACAAACCAACATCCTCAGAGCCAAACCCCACAGCGCAACGCTAACGATCAGCCTACAAGTGATCCCACCGAAGAAGCAATCATCCAATTGCTTGCGCAAACAGCTGTTATGGACAAACGTCGCATTACCCCACAAACAGAACTTATACAACTCGGAATTAATTCATTTGATTTTATGACTGTAGTCGTCCGTATCGAGGAAGCATTTAATATTCATATACCTGATGACGCACTCTTTAATAACGACATGCAAACCGTTGCAGACGTCGTTGAGCTCGTCAAAACTATCGAAGATCAGCCTGTAGATTAAATGCAGGGAGCAAACGCAAGCGCACCGTTATGACCACCAAATCCCATCGAATTTGAGATCGCCAAAACCTGATGGTTGTTGGTAAGAGGATGCGTCACCACATTAAGGTTGCACTTAGGATCAGGCTCAGCAAATCCTGTCGTCGGCGGAATAATGCCTCGATCAAGCGATAAAGCGCTGACCACAGCCTCGATAGCACCGGCGCCACTCAACATATGGCCAATTGCCCCTTTAACGGAGAAAACAGGAATCTGCGATGCGTTGCTACCGCACAAACGATAAATCGCAGCAGTTTCTGCCGTATCATTTAATTGAGTTGCCGTTCCATGAGCATTGATATGGCTAATATCCGCAATTGAATAGCCGCTTTCCTCAACCGCACGACGCATCGCTCGAGCAGCGCCATCCCCTGTAGGATCGGGCGCAGTAACATGATAGGCATCGCCCGTTGCGCCAAATCCAACGATCTCTGCATAAATATGAGCACCACGTGCACACGCATGTTTGTATTCTTCTAGAACAAGCGCACCAGCACCTTCGGAAGCGACAAAACCGCCCCGCCGACGATCAAAGGGCATCGACGCATGCTGAGCATCATCAGTAGGCATCAATGCACCCAGATTGCCAAATCCCGCAATCAACGTAGGCACGATGGTTTCTTCGCTGCCACCGCACATCGCCATCGTTGCATCGCCATGGCGGATAAGACGGTATGCGGTCCCTGTTGCATGAGTTCCCGTTGCACACGCCGTAATAACATTGGTACATTCGCCCTTAAAGCCATAACGCATCGAAACATGCGCTGCAGCCATATTAGCAATCATGCTCGGAATAAAAAGAGGCGACACGGCTTTAGGACCTTTGGTATACAGTTTGATAATCTCGCGTTCATAGATTTCCATGCCACCACCTGTGCCACCGCTAAATACGCATGCAAACTGGCAAGGATCTTCTTTTGATATATCAAGCTCAGAGGTACGCATTGCTTCATCCGCAGCAATCAAAGCATACTGAACAAATCGTGACAAACGGCGCGCGTCTTTATGTGAGAAAAATGTATTGCGCAGGTTATCGTAATCAGGGATCTCCCCTGCAATACGTACCGCATAGTCTGTTGGATCAAAACGTGTGATGCGCCCAAGACAACACCGTTTTGCAAGGAGCGCATCCCAAAGAGGTTCAACGCCACATCCGGCGGGCGTCAAAGCTCCAACGCCCGTGATGACGACGCGATGAAGTTGTTGCATGGTCGCTCGCTGAGATTCCATCGTATGGTCACCTTTTCATTGTTAACGTAATGTAGTAGGTAGTGCAAACAGCCGCGATTGACCTAGAGTGCCATTTCACCATCAACACCAATGACCTGTCCTGTTACATAGCTCGCTTCGTGCGAAGCCAAAAACGCGACAACAGCGGCTACTTCTTCGGGTTGGCCAAAACGACGCATCGCAATTCGTGAGAGTGCTAGTTTCTTTTTTACCAACGAGAGATCATCAGTCATCTTAGAAACAATGTAGCCAGGCGCTACCGCATTGACGGTCACCTGTCGCTTTGCAAGTTCATGAGCAAGTGATCGTGTAAGTCCAATAACGCCCGCTTTACTCGCTGCGTAGTTCGATCGACCGTCACAACCGCGAACTGCAACGATGCTCGCAATATTCACAATTCGACCGTAATGCTGATGGAGCATAATACGCGTTACGTGACGGCAACAGTTAAAGGTCCCTTTAAGATTAACGCGTACCACATCGTCAAAATCTTCTTCGCCCATGCAGGCGATCAATCCATCACGTGTGATACCGGCGTTGTTTACCAAAATGTCTATATGATCGAATGCTTCCATTGCTGTGGAAATCAGATCACGTGATTCACTCCACGATGAAATATCTGCTGGAACCACAATCGAAATCGTGCCATACGTTTGCTTGAGCAGATGCGCAAAATCTTCTGCTTCTGCCGTATGGCAGGGCTCACAGTTTAATACGAGATGCGTGCCAGCTTGTGCAAAACGTTCCGCAACAGCACGCCCGATACCTCGCTGGGCACCAGTGACGAGCGCAACATCGGGACGCGGCTCTTCAAAATCTTTATAGATTACCATCAATACACCAGCTTTCTAATGTCCGCGCATCGAGTCATATACGCTGCAATGCGCGGACTGAGAAAGGAAAGGGAACGTCATCGTTATAAAGCGTTAGCGCCGCGAATTCACATAGTCAAGATATTCGCCAATAGTCGAAATATCACCTGGCCGCGCAAGAGTAATATCGAGTTCATTTTCTAAATCACTCGAAAGTTCAACCATATCAAGAGAATCGATATCGAGCTCTTCAAAGGTAGATTCAGGCTGTATGCTTGCAGGATCAAGCCCTAAATTCTCACTTAGCCGTGTGCGCACCAGCTCCAGTAAATCGTCCATGTCTCATCCTTCCGTTCACGCCTGTTGCGTTGCATATCAGATTCAATCTCCAGCCTTAGTCAAACACGTTCTTTCTTGAACCTCTAGCACACGTATTCAATCGATCGAGTACTGCCTGGTTTCACCTTATTCCATCGCTTTCCGTCGAAACGAAAGATTGAACAGGATGGCAATCGATCCAAGCGTTAGCATGCAGATCATAAAGAGCAAACGAGTCGAAAGTGCGTCCCCTGTAAGCACGTTCGGCACATACGTACTTGGAGTAAACGCAGACGGTTCATCAGGATTCGCAGGCACATCGGGAGCAGGGTTAAGATGGTTCCTCACCTTATTGGTTGATTCGCCATTTACCGTTGCAACATTATCGACATAAGCGCCCTCGGGATAATCGGATATATCAAGTGCATCGGCAATCACCGAGAAGAACGCAACGATGCGCGCATGTGACGGCACGGCCTTAAATGTCCAGCTCAGATTGCTTCCACTACCTTCATCCATTGCACACGTGACGGATCCAGTAATGTCATTGCCAGCAGCATCAACAACGCGATATCCAATTGACCCTGCTTTATAGGTGGTATACGTCGGAATCGTGTCTGTTACCGACACATCACTCGCTTCGGCTTGAGCATTTGCATAGGTGACTTCGTAATATAGTTCATCCCCTGCATTTACATCCTTACCGTCAATCGATGTGGTATATTCACCTGCTTTCGTCCCTTCAGCAGGCGCGTACACATCTTTATGCGGTGTCGGATTATAAATCTCGTTGGTCGTATAATCGTTCGTTGCCGACCCACGATTAACAATTGTTGTCGCTTGATTCTTAATCAAATTCTTTTCGGGCAATTTAACAACCGTCACGTCAAAGGTGACACGCACCACATCGGCAGGGTTAAGACCTGTCACTTTGACCTTTAAATCCTCGGGAGAACTTGTATGCATAACGGTATAGGAGCTCGTTGGAACAACGGTTCCATTCACTGTCACCTTGAGTGTCGCATCCCCCGCATAATCAACTTCTTCGGGCAGCGGGTCATCAAAGGTGGCCGTCATGTCGTCAACATCTTTGCCAATAAGCTCAGGCATTCGTTGCTCTATGAAATAGCTGAATGTCTGACCGACTTCAAGGGACGGACCGCTCACCTGCGTGTCCTTCGTACTCTTGGAATAGTCAATCGCTGCTGCACTATTTTCCGCTACACCATCATTAGTCGGATCATATTGTTTACCATTGACGATCTCACCTTTAACAGGATTCGTTGGCAACTGATGAACAACCTGATCGCTTGAAAGAGCATCCGTATCACTTGCAACCACCGCAGGATATGATTGTGCATTGCCGTTCGCATCAAGTACCGCCTTGTATTTATTTTTGTACAGCGCATTATCCTTTATCTTTGCAACCGAAACCGGCACCTCATCGACTTTAACCTTCATATACAGAACCTGATATTCACCGCCTGTGGTCTTTGTGGTCGAGCCAGCCATCGAGTTAAGGAACCACGTGACACTCTTGGAATCAGAAGACACCATCGATTTTGTTGACGATGCATTCGTTGCATACGTGCCATTCGTGATCAGCGAATTTGTTAGGCCCGATACCTTCTGCGCATTCGACGGGGTTGTTGGAGCAACATTGCCCGCTGTCGTATCGTCATGGTCCATGCTGTCATTAAAGGTTGTCGTAGCTAGACCGGTATATTCATCCTCGACCTTTGAACCTGCGGCATCAGTAACACTCTGGGTCCAGGCTTTAAGTTCATCCGTCGTCGTCGAATTCAGCACACCTGCGGACTCTATATGTGTGCCTTCGGGAACCGTATCGGTAACACCCATCTTATCCGTCGGATCACCGGTAACCGTTCCATACGATGTATCGAGATCGCGATTGTATGCAATCAGGTAATACGTGATTTCTTGACCCGGCGAAACCGTGGTCTGATCAGCAGGATCGCTGCCCTTAATCACATCACCAGCTGTGTAATCCCACGTTGGTGTTCGAACCCAATCATGGTCATCATCGGTAACTTTTTTGCCCGTCGTTACACCCGTTCCCTCAACGGACACTTTGTTATCGAATGAACTTCCTTTATAGCTCGTTGACCCCGCATACTCGTTCATCCACGTATTAAAGGCATTAGTGAACTCTTCGTCAGATTGCCCAGCAACCTGAACAGGAGCTCCTGCTGCAATAGTTGGCACCGAAAAACGATAATACAGCGTTACACTCTGCGACACCACAAGGTAGTCGATATTGACTCGATTAGCATTCGATGCATCTTTTGCGACTGACGTCGTATGAGTCGGATCGCTTGCTTTCCACGGATGATCCGTATCTTCTAAGTAATAGCCAACAGCATCGCCATATACCATGGAATCGTCGAGATGCAAATCCTTGAGATCTTCGATACCTTCGTTAGTTACCGTAATTGTAAACGTCGCGAGCTGACCTGGAAGTTTATCACGTGTATCGGCGCGCTTTTTAACGGTAATCTGAGGATTAACCGCAGGACTACCCGGCGTATAAATGTCCTCATCGTCAGACGATGTAACCTTTTTACCGCTGGTAACGCCCGTGCCAACCGTCGAAACAAGGTTATCGTACGTACTTCCCGTTGCTGCATCATCGGGTACTTGATACGAATACGATACCGTCGCCGAAGCGCCAGGAGCAAGCTGCCCTGTCAATGTTACTTTGGTTGCCTCGATTGTTGCTGGCACACTGCAGCTACCATCCACAAAGTGCCCTGACGAAGAACCATAGACCATCGAATCATTAAGCGTTACATCCTTAAGCGTCTCTTTACCGCTATTCGTCACTTTGATAGAAAAGACAGCTGTCTCACCCGGTTTCCATTCATGCTGCGTAATCGTCTTTTCTATCGTAATTTGGGGCGATGGATCGGTACCAGGAGTTGTTACATCATCGTCATCTTCATCGGTAACTTGTGTATTTGAGGTCACACCTACGCCAACGACACTCGCTGTATTGTCATAGTTCGTCCCCGAAGCAGCATCAGTCGGAACAGTAAAGTGGTAGGTAAACGTTAGCCACTCCCCAATTTTGAGGGAATCAATCGTAATCGTCTGATTGCTATCGCTCATAGTAACGCTGATAGGCGCATGCGCATGATTTTCGTAGTCAGCAGAAAATGAGCCTGTCTTGATTTCGGTACCATCCGATCCTTTTACCACAGGATCGCTCACAACAACATCTTTTAGATCCTCTGATCCGTTGTTTTTAACAACAACCGTAAACGATGCGGCACTACCTGCATCAACAACGCCTTCGTTAGCGTTTTTGGTAAGTTTGATATGAGGTGTCTCCGTACCTGTCGATACATACACGGAATCCGCATCTGAATCGTCAACTATCTTATTCGATGTTACACCGGTACCTTGTGTCGTAACGGTATTGTCGTAGGTTGTTGCATCGGCTGCTGCTGCCGGCACATCAAACGAATAGCTAAACGTAATTGCTTCTCCAACCTTCAGAGAATTAATCGTCACCGTCGTTCCATTAACGGTAATCGTCGTCGCTGAGGGCGCTTTGCTCGCATCATAGGTTGAGGAGAACGCACCAACAATCTCGTCACCTGCACTCGAGGTAACCTTTGGATCGTCAAGCGTCACATCTTTAAGATCTTCTGTTCCTGCATTGGAAACCACAATCGTAAAGGTTCCTTTTGCCCCTTGCTGGACCAGGGACGCATCAGCACTTTTCGTAATGTTGATCTGCGGAACGACCTCACGTTTTTCGGGCGTACGTACCCAATCCTTATCGCTATCCGATACCTGTTTATTGCTTGTAACGCCAATACCCGTCGCTGTTACTTGATTGTCGTACACATTGGCCTTATACGAAGCATCTGTCGTTGAACCAGGAACCGTAAAGACGTATTCCATCGTCGCCGACGCTCCTACGGCAAGCGTATCGGTAAGCGTAACTTTTGTATCTTCTATTGTTGCAGCTACACTACAACTTCCCTGTTTATAGGCACCTGTTGCATCTCCATACACCATCGTATCGGGCAACGTAACATTCTTAAGATCTTCGTCACCCACATTGGTTACTTTGATCGTGAACGTTGCAACTTCGCCTGGATTCTTATCGTGTGCATCAACGGTCTTAGTTACTTTGATCTTTGGAACAGGACTTGTAACTGTTGCAGGCGTATTGATGTAGTCCTGAGAAGAATCGTTAACGCGTTCGTTCGATGTAATGCCAACGCCTGTCGCCGTAACAAGATTGTCGTAAAGCGAATCGCCCGCCGCATCCTTTGACACGGTATATTCGTATTCGACCGTCGCCGATGCTCCTGGCGCCAACTGATCTGTTAGCACAATCTGTGTATCGTTAATCGTTGCATCAACACTGCAGCTACCAGGTTTAAAGCGACCCGATGCATCGCCATACACCATCGTGTCATTAAGCGTTACATTCTTGAGCGTTTCCACGCCATTGTTAGTCACTTCAATCGTGAATGTTGCGGTTTCTCCTGGCTGCCACGTATGCTGTTTAATCGTTTTATTCACGCTGATCGAAGGGTGAATATCATCAGGCGTGTTGACGTAATCGATATCATCATCGGTCACCTTCGTACCCGAATTAATGCCAACGCCAGCCGTCGTCACCGTATTATCAAATGTTGTTCCAGCCTCTGCAGTCGAGGGCACTTGAGCCGTATAAGTAAAGGTAATATACTCGCCAACCTTGAGCGAATTAATATCGATATGCGTCCCATTCACAGAAATTGTTGTCGCCGACGGAGCCTGTGACGCATCGTAGGTTGCGCTAAAGGTTCCCGCAACTTTATTGCCACTCTTATCGACCATATAAGGATCATCAAGTGTCACATCTTTGAGATGTTCACGTCCTAGATTTTCGACCACGATGGTAAACGTTGCATTTTCGCCCTGTTTGACCAGCCGCTCACTTGCAACCTTCGAAACTTTAATTTCGGGTCCTTCGGGCTGGACAGAAGGTGTGCGCACCCAATCCATATCATCATCGGTTACGAGTTTGCCGCTCGTAACGCCCGTACCTGCAGTTGATACTTTATTGTCGTACGTCTTCGACGTATAACTTGTTGTATCAGTCGCAATCGGCACGTTAAAGTAATACGCTATCGTAACCGATTCACCAACAGCAAGATAGTTGATATCAACATGCGTTGCCCCTGGTACAACTGATGTCGTATGCTCGGGGTCAGATACCGTCCACGTTGTGCGATCAAACCATCCGCTGCTCCCTTCAAAGGTCATGACGTCGTCTAAGACAACATCTTTGAGAGCTTCGACCCCGTTGTTGGTAACCGTAATTGTAAAGGTTGCCTTATCACCCGGATTCTTATCGTGCGCATCAACCGTCTTCTTAACATCAATTTGCGGCGCAATTGTCGTCTCATCATGAGGCGTATTAATCCATTCGGTATCCGCATCGTTAACCGTTTCATGTGAAGTTACACCAATGCCTGTTGCCGTTACAAGATTTTCATACCGCGAATCATCAGCAGCGTTCGTAGCCACTGTGTAGGTATATTGGACAGTCGCACTTGCGCCAGGCTCAAGGTTATCGGTTAGCACAACTTTAGTATCTTCGATCGTTGCGGCGACACTGCAACTACCTTGTTTGAACGCACCTTTGGTCGACCCATATATCATTGTGTCGTCAAGCGTTACCTGCTCAAGCGCTTCGCTCGAAGTGTTCGTCACTTTAATATCAAACGTCGCCGTCTCACCAGGATTATAGAGATGCTGAGCAATCGTCTTTTCTACCTTGATGGACGGATGAATATCGTTGGGTGTTTTAACGTAATCAATGTCCTCGTCCGTTACTGTTTTCTTTGATTTCACACCAACGCCTGATGTCGTAACAGTATTGTCGTAGCGCTCCCCCGCAGCTGCATCGGACGGCACAGGTACGCGATACGTAAAGGTAATAGATTCGCCAATTTTTAATGAATTAATATCAATGTGCGTTCCGTTGACCGTAATCGTTGTTGCCGATGGCGCCTGCGTCGCATCATAGGTAGCATCAAACGAACCTACAATCTGTTTCCCTGATGAATCAACTGCATACGGATCATCAAGCGTCACATTTTGAAGATCGTCCGATCCCAAATTCTCAACGACGATTGTAAATACACCATCATTCCCTTGCTTGACCATGCGCTCTTGGGCGTTCTTCGAAACCTTGATCTGTGGAATCGCGCTGAGTGGATGGACAACCTGATCGGTTGAGCGCGCATACGTTGTATTGAGCGCATTTGGTTGTGTCACCGAACCAATCGAATAGTTAGATTGGTAGTTTGCATTATTACGAATTTTCTCTGTAACGGAATTCTCTCCTACTTTAACCTTGTAGTGAAGTACAACGTATTCGCCACTCGATACCGCACTTGAGCGTTTATAGTACTTCTCGGTATTTGTAGGATCTGCCGCAAGAGATGCCTTGTAATTGTCGAACTTAGTCTGGGTCATCGTCGTCTGAAGATAATTACTGCCCTCTAAGACGTAATACGACAAATCAGAGTTGTATGTTGTATCGGACCCTGTGCCAACCTGCGTATACCCTATGTTTGATGTGCCCGTTCCTTTAAGAGATGGGATATACCACTGAAGCTGTGTACGCCCCGCACTCGTAGTTGATGAACTCACAATCGCTTTATCACTACCCGTCGCATTTGCAGCAGTAACGTAATCAGACGATCCATAAATACCATCACGAGCAATATTCGCTGCTATCGTACCAACCGTGTTGACGCTTGTATCCGCAGATTGAGTGTATCCCTTGCCTCCAGATACATCATGATCGGTTGTCACAGTGCCATCAAAAGTATTGAGATCAAATCCCGTATATTCGTCCTGGACAGTCAGCGTAGTCGCCGAGCCACCCTGTGTCGTCTGCGCAGACTTCATCCATTGTGCAACTGATGCGCCTGTTGAGCCAGGCAGTACTTCAGCAGATCCGTCAACATACGTTGTTCCCTCAGGGATTTCATCCTGAACCGAAACGTTATATGCCTGGTAACCTGCCGTATCATATATCATCGATTGCCCGTTCTTGGTATACGAAGGCGAATCAAGATCTTTGTTGTATACCGCCAAGTAGTAATCGATTGTTTGATCCGACGTGACCGCCGTCTGGTCATTGACGTCAGACCCTTTTATAACACCAGCTTCGTTAGCCGCTGGAACGCTATAATCGGCAGATGTCGCACTCAGACCATCGGATGTTGCATAACTCACCGAGTTGAATAATTGAGCTGATGCAGCATGCGTAAGGTCAGTGTCCCAATGATGGTGATAGTTGAGTGAGAACGTGCCATTGTCTTCGATATTTGTTGCAGTAACACCCACCGCAGTAATTTTTTTACCCGACAATGCTTTCGATACGTCATCACCATTTGTAATCTTACCTGACGAATCAACGGTTATCTTCACACTATCCCACGAGGGGAATGCATAGGCTGATAGCTTATCGTTGTCAACATGGACATTACTGTACGAGCCATCCGCTGCTTTCGTATACGTATAGCATCCAGAATCTTCGAAAAGTGTTTTGGCATCGGTTGTCGTATAGTACAGCGTCATGCCCGTCGAACTCCCCAACGCATTGCCGCTAAATGTCACATCGGAAAACGTATAGTCACCAGGTGCTGTCGACCCACGCCAGTCGCCTTCAAAAGGCAGGATATCGATGACATTCGCCTTGGCAATCGTGTGAGATTCGGTAATGCCACTAATTTCATTGAGAACGCTATTCGTAAAACTCCAGGAAAAGCGTGCGTCTTCATTGCTGCCACGTATTTCGTTTTCGCATGACTTAAGTAAAATTACGCCATCCGTACGCACAGGAGTAATACCAACAGTCGCCGCTTTATCTGCTGCCGCAGTGAGTGCCGCAGCGTGAATTGTTGCAGTATTGGATACGTTTGTTCCTGCCTGAGACGTTGTATCCATCGAAAGAGAATAGTGAATAGTTGGAAGAGGAGTCCCAACATTCCAACCAGTAAATACCCACGTAAGTGTTACCGTTCCATCTGCGGCAACCTTCTCGCTAACCGTATAGGGATACGAGGACATATCGGTTTCGTTAGACCAAGATCCGCCCGCACCACCATTCGTCGTCGCGTCTTGGGTATAGGTTCCTCCATACGCAATATGATATTTTTTCTCTATATCGGCAGTCGTTGTACCCGTCACCGAGCTATCGTATGCCTTCAAGCTATCCGATTTAAAGGTGTCGGTTACCGTAATAATATCTTGCGCGGTATAGCCTGTAGCACTTGCGGGGACTGTCAATCCGGCCTTAACCTCGTAGTCAACCCTGTTTTGTTGCTGATCAAGGTTGAATACCGTCCGCTGTTGCGATTGGCTATCAACCGATACGGTCTGCATCACATTTTTTTCAATTGACGTGCCATATCCTGCAATATAGAGACCCGTACCGCCGAGCATCGCATAGTTATGCCTATAAGGAATCGAACTTTGCGCGTAAGCGTCGGAACTATGATCAGATGTCGTTGATGCCGCTTTATTATAGTGAACGTAGTAGGCACCGTCATTAAATGACCGGTCTACATAGCCGTAGGGGAACGATGTCTGCTCAGGCGAGGAACTATTTTCATACCACCAGAGATTCTTACCTGTGCCGGTTGATTGCGTACCCGTGCCAGACGTTGAATACCACTGGTTAGCAAGAGCAGCACCCGTGCTTACACCATTGGGCTGATTGATCGTCCGCGTTGCTCCATTGACGCCATTCGTCTGATTCGCCGCCGCAGTTGTCGTTGAGACAACATCGGTCGTCGACATCTTTAGACGATATGCATCAGAATCACCCGTCAAGGTATTATTCTTAACAGCAGCGGTCGACTTAACCCGCAACTCCGGTGAATACATGAGCGCCCATTGTTGTTCGCGTGAGAGACGCACATTCATAAGCGATGCCGACATATCTGGCATAGTCGCGTTGTAATAAAACCCGACACAAATTTTTCCTGCAGCCTTAAGCGCAGTATAGGAATCATAAACTTCAAAATTACTGGTCGTTTTAATGCCACCATTATCGTTAAGAAGGCGAGAATTCTCCATCTCCGTATCCGATGTCCAGTTGGCGCCATCTTTTTTCGCAACATACTTGATCGATACTTCGGTCGAAAGTCTGCCTTCAGCTTTATAGCGGTTGAGCGATGCGTTGGTGTTTTCCCACGATGTTCCAAACACGGTATCGCGCAATGAATCACTAAAATCAAGATCGTTAATGCTCCACAAAGTCGAATTTTCTACCGGCTCAACAGCATTGCCATCGATCTTTTGAAATACCTCAACATTACCGCCACCAAACGAAAACGGCTCATAATCCGCTACACGATTTGACCAGCCACTTGAATTCTGGCCATTAAACGAACTCCCCGGCATATAGTTTTGCAACCGCTCAACGTCAACACCATAACGAAGCGTATCGCCTGGTGTGAGCGCTGTCACAGAATCGGTTGCGTAGGGAACCTTGTATATGAGTGTTTGACTCCCCGCACCATCAACGGGATAGCTCCCTGTACTTACCGCCGTCGCTCCATCATTTGTTCCCGTTATATCACGATTGATCTGACGCACAGGAGATCCATCTTTGAGCACCACGATGCCTTGATCGACTTCGATGCCATTAGAAGAACCAGAACTCGTTGAATTCGACCAAGACAATGGAAACGTTGTCACATTGTCAGCTGTTGTTGTCTCAGTCGTACTTTGCACGCCCGAGATGCTCTCTGCACTAAACGTCCCCACCGTTGCCGTTAGCGATCCCGAAGAATTAGCCACCGTTGGGTACGATATGGTAACCATTCCGGAAGAGAGGCAGAGCGTCGATTCGTCATAATCCGGAGTCAGCGATGAGCTATGCGAAGCAGTATGTTTAACCCGCACTCCACTAGCAACCTCTGGATCAACCTCGACACCTGTTACAACAAAAGAAGCATCTTGGCCAGTCGCCGACATCGCCCATTGCCCACCGTCATACACTTGGTTATCGAGCGTTTCCCTTGACGTACCGTCATTATCAAGTGGAACGCCTGATGCTATTTCTGATGCAGTCAGTATGCCTTGGCTACCCGCAGCCGAAGCATTGTTTTGCTTGTAGTCAATAACGCTGATACCACTATTGACCGCTGCTATCGTAGATTTGAATACCACATGAAAAGAGACAGATTTTCTTCCATCAACTTTTTCGAGTCCCAAGATACCTTTAAGCGATCCATCGGCAAGCGCCTTATTTTTTAGCTGGAATACAAGACCATACGACTGACGATTCTTGCCGCTATACGATCCGCCTGCCTCAGCAGAAATAGCCATATTATAGTTCGGCGCCGCCGATACGGTTACCTTATATGTATCAGTATTCCCGCTAATGCTGAGCGTATTATCTGTTGCGTCATCGATCCACATCTTGCATGTTGGCGCACCGATAATCGTTTTATTCGCAGCACTACCTACCGCAATAACCCAATTGATCGTTCCTGAACGCGGGGCAAATGTACTCCCCGTGTCAGACGAAATAGTGACATCACCCGTAAGTGTCTGAGATGATCCCGTATCGGTTACTTTTGCGTTTTGGAGCCATGCCATCGTCTTCGTATCCCACGATGCAACGCTCGACCCAACGGGCAGCGTCATCTCAAAGTGCATGGTGCCACTGACGATTTTGTCTTGATCATTATTATTTGCCAAGTCGATTGAATACCCTGTCTTATACACGACTTGGTCATAGGTACGCACAATATTATTCGAATTATTAACGTCGTTGCCATCACCCGCGGTGGCATCAAACGAACCAGCGCCATCAATCATACCCAACATTTTAAATTGGCTTAAATGAGCTTTTGCCGTCGCAGTATCCGGGTTGGTCCCAATAGCTGTTGCCGTCTGCGTTTGCGTTATCACAGCCGACTGAGGTTCCTCAGGTTCAGCCGAACTTTCTGTAGACAGCGTTGTCGTAGGTTGATGTACTTGCGAGGTATCCTGCGTATCGGTTTGTACAGATTCAGTAGTAGTACTTGTAGTCTGCGCGAGCACCGTCTCGCTCCGAACCGTAGTAGGAAGCTGCGTGCCTACATTCAACGTTGCTTGTAGGTTCAACGACGTATCGGTAAAATCCTTCGTCGGAACAACGACAAACGTATAACTAGTAACTTCTTTCGAAGGTACATCACTCTTTTGGAATGTTAACGTACGCGCTTGTTTATCAAAGACTCCGCTCGAGGAACCAGTCACATAATCGACACCTTCAGGGATAGACACGGTAATACCCACATCCGCCGCAGCATCGGTTCCATTGCCATAATCAATCCGATAGTTCATCGATGAGCCAAGTGCAGGATGAGGATTGTCGCCAACATCGGTGTACGTAAGAGATGCCACCGGATGGATAAGCGTCTGTGCCTGAGATGTATCTTCGGTTCCGTTAATAGAAACATGAGCGACAACGGAAAGTAGTCCCGTCGCTTGATCGGAGATGATTGTGTTAAGCGTAACAGTACCGCTATCTCCACCGGAAGCTTGAACGGTCCACGTCACCATACGACTCTGCGCGTCATATACGCCGGAACTCGATGATAGGTAATCGACGCCTTGAGGAAGCTGAGCAGTAATCGTTACCGGAGTCGAATCTGATGTCTTATTCTTCCAATCAAAGCTGTAGCTTACGGCATCGCCAACCGAAACAAGTGAGCCATCTTGACGTGCGAGCAGAGTCTTATACGTAGATTGCGCAGCATCGGACGCCGTTTGTGCATCCGTCACAGCTTGCTTAGCCTGCGACAGTGCATCATCGTCTGTCGACGATGCTTGCTGAAGTGCCTGTAATGATTCTTGGGCAGACGTAAGTGTTTTCAGCGCATCTTCGTACGCTGTTTTCGCTTGTGCGAGATCATTTTTATAATCAATAGAAGATTGTTCTTGCTGCTGAGCCTGTTGCTGAAGTTGATCTTGAGTCTGATCTTGGGTCTGGCCCTGAGCCTGGTCCTGGGTCTGCTGCTGACTTTGGCTATCGCCAGGGGTAACCTGACTCGCAGTCAAAGCCGATATTTGCAGCGTCGGACATAGACCTATTACTAAAATGACAGCAAAGAGTACATTAACAACTCTCCGCAGTATCCATTCACTTTGTTCCCACGGTAATGCATGCTGTCTGTTTTTGTTCATTTCGTTGGCTCCCGATCTTGATTACCAGCACTTCAGCGCGCGTACAGATAAGCGTTAAGCCATACATCGTTTGCGCATAAATTCTCTCAACGATGTATCTTATACGATATACGTTCAGGAATCTTTATTAATTTTATACTATTGTCATGCATCAGCAAAACAGGATCGGATATACGTTTTGCCTGATCGTTAGCTGATAATAAAAGCCCTGCCTATAATGAAACACATAGGCAGGGCTCAAAGATATGCTACGTATAGTGTTTAAAAATCAACTGCCATCGTCAGCGTATCCAATATGTTTTCTTCTTTTGCCTGGTCAAACAATTTATCGTCAATAACCTGCCCTTTTTTCGCCGAGAAATTGCCATTACTGCTCGTCACATCTTCATTAAGCTTGGATCCTTTTAGAGAATCTCTCAAAATTTCAAGCTCATTATCCGATTCCGTTTCATCTGGCTTCGATTCGTTGTACTGACTCCTCACGCTCTTTTTAACTGAGGTATCAGTAAATTGCTCGTTAGAATTTTCTGCGCCTGATGGAATCGTAGCCGCTCCCATTCTTGCAGAACGATTGCCTGACACGGCTGTTCCTTGACGCTTTTGAGATGTTACCGATTCTTGTGCTGCCGCACGAATCATTTGCGCGGTACTCTGACCATCTTCTACAAAGATGTACTCCGGCGTAAAGAAGAGAAGATTTTCTCTCTCAAATGTTGCATCGGTATCAAGTTTGATCTTTTCGACCGTCCCCGAGATCGAGTCGAATTCGAAGCCAACCACTGTGCCAAGTCGATTGCCTGATCGGGCATACACAGTCATATCGAGAGGAGTAAACCCATCCACAAGTGCAAGCTTCGCAGCTGGAGTATTCGAAGCAAGAAAGTCATCACGACTTTGGACAACCGCAAAGGTATCACCAATCGAAATAGTATGTTCAAAAGGAAGTACCATTACGCTGTGCGTCGAAGCGCTATCAACAACAAATTCATTAACCGTCTTCGTATCGCAATCTACATGAAGATCTTTGATCGTGCCTATACGCTGACGACTGTCCAAAACGATAACATCACGGTTTAAAATCGATTCATTCGTTTCCATGTGATCCTCCTTCGGGCGCTAAACCCATCTTCATTCTCGGGACAATGCTCAAATGGCATCATCATTTCCTTTCTCATTCGGAAAAGGCACTGCGCACCTTTCTCGTTTTGCAAGTATTTTTATCCCCCACGTACGAACTTGATCATCAGCATCTACACGGCCACCCTTCACAACGACATAACGGATTGATAGGTATTTTCACTAATGCTCTCGACATGAGCGAGTACGCCATTTTCATAGATCGTTCGCGAAACCGCCACGTCGTAGAGCAATACATGTTCCCCTTGGTCGTTGGTCTTTTCATCGGTCCCAACAACCGACGAAGACACAGCGATACTCTTTTCGTTTTCAAGAGGTTCGCCATGTATCGAGACGTTCAACATAGTGCCTTCGATAGAAGCAACAATGTATCTACTGCTCGAAGAATCGTTGTGCAACATAAGATCTTGCGTTCGATCGACTGCTGCATCCAGCCCTAAGGGCGCATGGTCGTATACAAACGAATGTGCATGACGCTCCGTTACCGGCAAATCAGCACAGAGAGCCGCACGATAGAGCGCCGATGCCAGACAATCTATGCCTCGATCTGCTTTTGGATCGATAGATGCTTCATCCTCATAGCCTCGTTCGGACGTTCGCTGTCCCGTTAGTGCATTCAACGAGAAGGTCGCATCGGCAGGAATCTCTGTGCCATTAATCGCATCAACCGCTGTTTGCAACGATGACATATAGTCGTCGCTCATACTCGCATTTGACGCACCATTAAGCTCGACACTTACTTTTGATTGTTCAGCCGCCATACTTAAGCCAGACAAGGAAGAATAGTGTACGTCCCCCAACATAACGTTACCGATCCCGAGCACGACAATAAGTAAACAGGCAGCAATCAAAATATGAAGGGGATTCGCACTCGCATGCTTTGCATTCGTTCGCTTTGGAACACCAGCTTCTGTATTAGAAGGTAACGGCGCATACATTGTGGTATCCTGCGAACCTCTAAACTGCGTCATCGTTCCGTTACGCCGATCAGACCGATTACGCTCAGCCGCCATGGCCGCCTCGTTGACATACTGATTCGGCGCATGGGGAATCACAAATTCACGTTCACGATTATGTCGATGGATATCGAACATATCTATAGCAATTTCTGGATCGATTTAAGAATGAATGAAAGCTTCACCATCTCGGTCTTACTAAGCGTGCCACATTCCTCGCTCAGAATATTTGCAAAATGATAGGCTTCTTCTGGATGGTTGCTATTGATAGCACTCGCAATAATCTTGAACGCTATATCGCGACGCGTTGCGTCATCCCACGCAAAATGAAACGCGCGAGCATAGAGTGCAAGCGCCTTTTCGTGAGATCCTTCCGTACGCAGCATATCTGCCATCTGCGCAAAGTTGTTGCATACGCGCATCTTTTGATCGCATTCGGTTTCTTGCGCTATCGGTTTTTGCATTGAGGAAATATTGGACGTGCTAGCTTCCGTTACTGGAATTGTGTGCGCAGGCGCAGGCTCGGACGATGCTGCCGGTATAGCGTTCATCGGTTCGGACGCTGCTTGAGATGGGGCAGCAACTGACTGCGGAACAGAAACCGGAGTTGCGGCTACAACTGAAATAGGAGTAGGTGCTGCAGTTTGAATTGGAGCTACAGCTGGAGTTGGAGCAGCAACTGATTTTGGAGTAGGAGCTACAGCTGGAGTTGGAGCAGCGACTAATTGGGAAGCAGATGCCTGAGCCGGAACTGAGGCCATAGTAGCCATCGAAGCTGCGGAAGCTGCTACAGGCTCCGTCGGATTTGCTTGTACTGTTTGAGTTGTCGGAATCACTGTAGGTACTGGAGTCGTTTGAGTCTGCGTTGGGACTTCTTGTGCTGGAACTGAAGCCTGATCTAAAGCAGTATTTGGAGCTTGAGCCGCCTGAACTGGCGCCGCTGGAGTCGGAATTGAAGTCTGAACAGTCTGAGTTTCCTGAACTGAAGCTGCCTGGGCATAAACAGCAGCCGTTGCTTTCGCAGCAGATGCCGGAGGCATCTGCGGATGAGCAGAAACCGCAGTTGCGGCTGGAGGCACCGTCGATGCGGGTGTCGTTGCCTGTGTTGATGCTGACACTGGTGCTGGCATTGGTGCCTGTGCTGATGCTGACGATAACATTGGTGCTACGTTTGGCATTGGCGTTGGCATCGAACCCGAGACCGCAGCTTGAGCGCGTTCACGCGCATCCGCAAATGATGCTTTACGATACATAGGCGGCCGCACATAATCTGGCGATGCTGCCGAAGTCGATGACTTATCCTGCTTTATCTTCTGATCCAGCACAGGCTGCGATTCTTGAGGCTGACGGTTGCGTACGGCTTCCTTTGCCTGAGCAAGCTGACGTTCTGCAGCCGCTCGGCGTCTACCAATCGTATCTTCCGCAGGCGCTCCGCTATACATTGGAGCGGTCTCATGTCGCTGTTTATGCCACTGATCGTGACGATGATTGCGCTGTGGCCGACGATAGGTTTCCTGCGCACGATCCGACTTTTTTGCTTCCGTCGGCACCGCTGCATCAGCTGCCGCCTTTGCATCAGACGTTTCCATCTCAGTCGACTCAGACTGACCATATTTGTTTGACGCATCCGCATCAAACAAGACTTCATCTTCACCCTCGTTCTGCAATAACGCATCAGCAACAGCTTCAGATACATCGTTCGTACTCGCAAAGTCGTCAGCATTTGGTGTAACTGCCGTAGATCCTTTGATGTTCTCAAAATCTTTATGGGCACCATGTACCTGAACAGCTGATTTCTGCAATTGTGCCGCCTGCCGCTTCGCTTCCTTTTGCTGAGCAACAATCCGCTTCTTCGATTTCTTCTGCTGCGCCGATGTTTGAGCGGCCGAGTGCGTGCGCTGCACTGCCGCCTGCTTACCTACATCCTGTTCAGAGTTCAAAAGCGCTGCATGCTTCTGCCGAACGATACGAATCTTAAGCGTCAGCGAATAGACCGCTACAGGAAGAACCAGCACAAGCCCTAAAAATACTGCGGCTAATGTCAAATCCCCTTCCTGCCCAACGCATGCATAGCAACCGACAATCACAAATAACGTTAGAAAGGCTAAAGCGACCGCGCACTTCTGATCCTTATCTACACTCGTTCGATATGCTGCAATAAACCCGACCACCAATACGATGAAGATAACCACGATGTAGATCCATAACGAAAACACGACGTCTGCGCTCCTTATACTTATGGCATGGTTTCAGCCGAATCATATACTTGTGCCTATTTGAGTCTGCGCTCTCTTTGCTTCACTTCTTCAGTCAAAGCCTTCCATGGTGCAACGGGACCCAGAAGTAAGAATGCTTCCGGTTGGCTTCGATTGCGCTGATAATCCATCCCTATGGTCAAAGGTGGTTGTGGAACACGCGAATCATATAATCCTAAGTACAGGCCTTTTCGTACACGGCGAATCTCATCATGGGAATCGATCCATCCGAGTGGACTCTGAAAAGCGGCATATTCAGTGACCAACGCATCGCCTTCGACAAAGTCAGATGACTTTAATGTCCACACAAAACGGCATCCCTGACGAATATGCCCTCTGTCAAAAAAACTGTTATACCCCTGGCCATCATAGGTAGCGTCATGAACAACGGTAAAAGTTTTACCAATCCAGTGACCACCCATATACGACTGAAATAAATCCTGAGCTCCCTCTTCCCGTTCAATGGGAAACCGCCCTTCAAAAAATCCATTCATCTCATCGGGAGTAGGAGCTGTAAGCGTAGTAAACACCTTAATGAGATCAGAACATCCAAGCTTGGCAAGACGCTCGAGTGTCCAATATTCGTCATCGGCCGCATTGGGATCAAGCTGTCGAAATTCTTGATCGATCTGGGTAAGCATCTCTTTATTAAGACGACCTTGTGTAAAACGTGCCGCATGTCGTAGGGATAAATTCATCGCCTGCTGAGCACGCGGATCATCAAGAAGATCAGGAATTAAACGCTCAAGAATTGCTCGGGCATCGGGACGCCGCGCAATTGCATCAAGTGATGAATCCACGGTAAGCTGGCGATCGTCACTCGGTTGTTTTTTCGTCCACCTCATAAGGTACGCCAACTCTTTTCTATCCCTTTTGCCAATCGAGCCACACAGCACGTGCGCCATCGAATGATCAAACCGTGGCACGCTCTCGTCGATCACTTAGGCCGCATTACATAGCGACTGCGCTGAGCGATTCATTATCGACACCCTGCTCTCGCCAATCGCTAAATCCGCATTGCGCGCGCCATGCACTCAGTTGCACATGACAATCATTTTTTGTATTCGACGGAACGTATACATTGCGTATTAGACCATGTGTCCTGTTCGCTGTGTTCTTAACTGTGCAAAAGCAGACCAGATCATAATGGTTGACGCCAATTGATCTTGTTTCGCCACATCACCTGTGGATATCAATGTGTAGTTATGTTGGTCAAAGAAATGCGCGGAGTTCCTTCACGCCTGTACACACCCGTGTTTGTATCTTTTTAGATACTTCAGCTTAGGGAGACGTGCTCTTTTACATGCCGATGGGTTAAATGCTGCAAACCCAGGCAGATGCATGCCACGCTTCATACGTGTATAACCAATCTTGCAAGTCTATGCAACCATCTGACATGCTCCATTCGCCTGGTCATCAAGCGTTACATGAGCAAACGCGCAAGCCCACGTAATCATCTGGCGAGCCCCATATCGTGCATGACCAAATCTTGCACGTCTATGTTGACACCAAGCATGCTTCATATCTACGCGGCCAAATCTTGCACGTGTCTGTATTGACATTCCTTATCAGGTAACGGCTTGGCGTATATACATCCCTAACCATATGCGTAGGTTTCGCTTCACCCTATCTTTGTATAGAATAGAGAGATACTTATTATTAGATTTCATGTCCATCGATTGGATTCATCAGAAGGGGTTGCATGCACACCCATGCGCACATGCATTGATTGGCTGTCTCAGAAAGAACAGAAACTCACTCGTTGGGAACATGAAAAACCAGGACGGTTTACTGCTACCTACCTGCGCGTATACACGATCTGCTTTCTCGTATTAAGTTTGATTACCGTTGCAATTTTCTTGAGCGGAATGCGCGACATCATATGGTCTGTCGACGGCTTTCAGCAGTATTACCCCTACTTTATTTACGTAGGCGATTGGATTCGTTCAATCATAGGGAGCGTCTTCTCTGGCCAGGGATTGCAAATCCCCATGTGGAACTGGAACCTCGGCTACGGCGGAGATAATCTGCTTATGCTCGACGTTATCTATGATCCAATTAATTGGCTATCAGCACTCGCTCCTGGAGCGCTCTCAGAATACATGTTCCAATTCTGCCTGTTTCTTCGTCTGTTCCTTGCAGGACTTACGTTTTCTCTCTATGCGCTGCACCGAGGATGCGGACGCTTTTCGACACTGATCGGTGCACTTGTTTATTCGTTCTGCATCTCATCAGTTGTTGTCTTCTCCTGGCCGGGAGGTATCTCGGGACTTATTCTGTTCCCTCTCGTGCTGCTGGGCGCTGACCGCATCTTTGAGCATCGAAGCCCTGTATGCTTTATAGTCTCCATGTTCCTATTGGCTGCAATTTCTTACTATTTTGCCTATATGACCTGTTTGGCACTTTTAGTTTATTGCACAATCGGAGCCATTCGTTCTGAGGAACATCCATCAGTCCGCACCTTCCTTATCTGGGTCGCACGATTTGCTGGATACCTTATTGTTGCTCTGCTTCTTGCGTCGATTGTGCTCGTGCCCAGCATCAACGAACTTTTGAGCATGTCGCGCGTTAATAACACCTCGGTCGACGTTAATCCGTTCTACAGCCTTAAGTATTACCTCAACTTTATAGGTGGATGGCTTGCGGGAACTAATGTGGGTAGCGATTGCTACGTTGGATTTAGCGGTATCTCACTCATCTGTGCAATAGTACTTTTTACGCAGCGTCACAAGCATAAGCTCCTTAAAGGTATCTTCATTGCTTGTACCTTATGCATGCTTTTACCATACGTTGGAAGCTTAACCAACGGATTCAACTATCCAACAAATCGTTGGGTATGGATCTATACGTTCTGCATCGCATATATCGTTGTTCGCATAGTTCCTACACTTATCGATCTAACACATCGGCAGAAGCATATTCTCTTTGGTAGCATCGTCGCCTATATTCTGATCGTGTTTCTTATCCCCCAGATCAGGACCGAATATAATATTGCAGCAATCGCATGTTTAATTGTTGTTGCAGGGGTTGTTCTTGCACCGGGATTCTCTAAGAATGCCCGCCGCTATGCCCTACTTGCATCAGTCATCATAGGACTTTCGTGCAACCTGTTTTACACGCTGTCATCGAGCGAAGGTGGCTGGTCAAAAGCGAATATGCATGCTGGCACTGCATACAGCATACTTACCGATCGCAATCCCGACAGCCTTTTGCAGCAGGTCAATGATGATTCAGGATTTTGGCGCTATGACGCCGATCCATCAGGCGTCGAAGCCGTTGGCGAATCTTACACACGCTGTTTTGGCGATAACCTTACGCTTGGCCTCAACGGTATCCAGTTTTATAACAGCCTTTATAACGACAACATCGATCGCTTCCATACCGAAATGGGCATTGCGCGCGACAACATCAATTTCCAATATGGAAGTCTCGGCGGCCGCAGTATGCTCGACGTTATTTGTGGTGTGAGCTATTATCTATGCCCTGTCGATTCGACCATTACGTCCGCCTATAACTACAACGATCAAAACGAAATTGTCGCCGAGGGGCAAAAGAAAGGTTCATCATATCAACCTGGTACATACTGCGTATATGAAGGAACCGAAACACTCCCCGTTGGCTTTGCTTATACGAGTACAATCTCCCGCGAAACATACGACAACCTCACACCAGCGCAGCGGCAGCAAGCGCTTTTGCAAGGTGTGGTAATCGATAGTCAAACGGATGAAACAGCATCGGATGATTCCGCAGCGAGCAGCACAGACAACACGACGACTAACGGCGAGACCAACGCATCTTCTGGCAAGGAGTCCGCTACAACCGATACATCATCTACTGATGTAGCGAGCACGTCGGCCGCATCAAGCGTGACCAACGTCTCTTCCGATGAAACATCTACTACAACTGATACTCCATCCGATAATGCATCTAATACATCGACCACATCCAGCGATACATCCGATATTCCAGAGACAGATCTAACCTTTACCGATCAGTCAATTGATTACACTTCGACTCCCGGAGCAGGTGCAACGCTTAATGAAGACGGCTCGATAACTGCCACAAAAACCGGCGCCACCGTGACGCTTACGCTCAACGATGCTCTGGAAAATAGCGAGACCTACCTGTACGTTAAGGGGCTCGATCACGAAGCACAATCAGCTGCAGAACTTACTTCAGGGCACACGTGGGATTCTTTACCTTGGTATAAAAAGGTCATGATGAGTTCAGAGGATCTCACCTATAGCGCTGCAACTGATTATTCAATCAGCGCACAGGCCGACAATGGATCAGCTAACCGCAAGATCATTAATTCGCAAAAGAGCTATCACATGTACGGCGGTAAAGATACATGGCTGCTCAATCTTGGCTACTCCGACAAAGCGCAGCACACGGTCACGCTTACTTTCTCTCAACCAGGGACCTACACGTTTGATGAGATGGACATCGTTTGCCAACCGATGGATTCGTTCGATTCGCAGGTAGAAACGCTGCAGACCGACACGCTGCAAAATGTTTCGACACAGTGCAATTGCTTAACAGGCACGATCGATTCCCATTCGTCCGAGCTGCTTTATTTGAGCATCCCCTACAGCAAGGGGTGGACAGCATACGTTGACGGTGTACAAACCGATATTCAAAAAGCCAATACTGCCTTCATGGCACTCAAGGTTGAACCAGGTGAGCATTCGATCGAGTTGCGCTACACCACGCCAAAGATCGGAACGGGAGCGCTCATGTCAGGCGTGGGATTGATCGCGCTCATTGCAATTGTAGTGTTCAGGCGCATGCGCTCTAAACAGCGCGTACTGCATCGCGAACATTAGTTGATCCAGTAACGCTACTGATTCATAGCTAGCTGATTCAGTAGCGTTACCAAGCCATCCGCATATGAACAGGTTATACGAGCGGGTATGTCGTATTGAGAGCATCAGCTAAGCAACGTTACCAAACGATACCGCGTACGAGTAGGCGCACTTCCCACAAGGAGCATTCTTTTCGCGTAAGAGTTGCCAAGCAATCCATATACGAACACGTGCACCGCATCGCAACCATGAGCTATCCGGCAGGTGCAGTGCGAACGGTGCGAGTACAAAGTGGATGCCGCGGGATGTAGCATAAGCATGGCAGATACAAGGCCAACATAGCAGAATGCGGCGTAAACGTAGCTGGAGCAATCCCAAGGTAACGGAATGTATGCGTGATCATGGTAGGTGCAAAGCGAACGTAGCGGAATGTATGCCCGCTGGCAAACGTAGGCCGAAACGCGAGATTTTTTCACCCACATGGTATCGGACATTTTCCGAACTCTATAGGTCGCGCTTCTTATCAGGCGTTATGGAGACGTTTTACCTATTATCTACATTCGGAAAAC
>DIDE01000013.1 GCA_002417975.1 Eggerthellaceae bacterium UBA5808 | reverse complement strand
GAATTGCATACTCTTAGTACGTACGATTGCGCTCCATTAATGATGTTATGTCATCGTCGTCGGATAACGAAAACACTTCGCGGATAACCGCCCGTCGCCATTCTAAAACCGTTTCGATATCGGCTCCCGTTGCTCGGCGTATATGAATATCCGCAGAGGAATCTACATGTTTCTGGTCTGCATACTGTTGTGTGGGCTGCTTATAGGTAGCCGATTGCTGTGCTGACATTCAATCACCCTATTCTCGATATCTCTTGTAATTTTTTACGTTAAACATGTGTTGTCGAGTTATGTAGCTTATTACTTACGATTACCGATGCTTAAAACTAGGTAATGCGGACACTCAAAGCTATGTATCGTATTATCTACAATGCAAGCACTCTAACATAAGTGCCTTATTAAATGCAGTACCAACAACGCAAAAAGCCTCTAGTAATTTTTCACTTGAAACTAAAACAAATCAGAGACACATAATACTGGCAGCACAAAAGACCTTTAGTAATTTCCTACTTTAAGTACTGTCGGCAACGCCTTAGTATCAGGCTTGCCATTCATATTTCTTGGCAGTGTATCAAGCAAAACAAAATATTCCGGAATCATAAAGGGCGCCAAATAGCGTGCCATCTGGCGTTTTACCTGAGCCAATTTGAATCCCGACGGCTGAGCAACCACATACGCCGTTAGATACGAAAGTCCCTGGTCATCTGTGTCGGCGCGGACAACCCCCGCACGAACGCCATCGCAGCGATTAAGTACTGCCTCCACTTCGTGAGCTTCAACACGCTTGCCTAAAATCATCACTTGAGAATCTTTTCGATGCATAAACGCCAGCGAACCATCGGGCAGCTCATAGCCCATATCGCCGCTTTTATACCAGCAATGTCCATCCGCATCTGTAACAAAAGGAGCATTATTGGACACCCGTACATACCCTTGCGTAACACCGTCACCACTAATGCAAATTTCTCCGACTTCACCCGTTGCAACTGGATGCAGGTCCTCATCCATAATGCGCACCGTACTACCCTGCACCGCCTTGCCAATTGGATACGTTCCATCTTCAAGCGCAGGTGTCGTATTGCAACAGCAATAGGTGCAGCAAACCGTCGTTTCAGACGGACCATAGGTGTTGTAGATGGTCGTATGATCGATAAGCCGATCAATATAGCGTTCACGTAGCACGTCACCACCGCTGATAAGTAGTCGCACGCATGACGGCAGCACACCATGATCGTTAATGTCTGCCAACAAATACGGGAATCCGCTGATAATCGTAAGCTGCTCATCCTTAACAAACTGCAGCAGCGCAGCAAGATCGCCACGTACCTCGGTCGACGGAATCGCAATAGCTGAACCATTCAATAAGGAGGCAAATACCTCCTCGACAAAGATGTCGAACGAACACACCGAATACTGCAGCATAATATCGTCTGGCCCATTGTGGAATTCATGATGGAACGCATCCGCATAATGACATACATTGTGCTGGTCCACAACTACGCCTTTAGGGATACCCGTCGTCCCTGAAGTATAAAGAATATAGGCAGGCGCATTGGGCGCCACTGCCTTCGGTTTAGGACAGTTAGCCAATAAAGCCGCAGATGAAACATCCATACTCGCTGACAATGTATCGACAAATAAAGGAGCGAATCCATCAAGACGGCTTACATACGAACGGTCTGTTATTACATAAGTCGCTTTGCTTTCTTTAAGCATGGTATGCGTTCGCTCAATAGGAAAATCGGGCTCGATAGGCACATACGCTGCACCACATCGAAGAATCGCCAGGATAGAAGCAATTTGCCAAGCACCATGATCCATAACGATGCCGATCGCATCCTGATCTGGCGGAAGCGCCGCCGCAATAACGCACGCCATTTCATCTAAGCGAGCGAACGAATATGCCACCCCAGATTCTTTAACCGCACACGCATCGGGTTGACGAACGACCTGATCAGCAAAGCGACCATAGATCGTATCTGTTTGACGCATATACTCAGCTCCCTTATTGAGAGATCACCATAGTCTGACCACACGATTGCCCTATAGACTTGGACGTATGATCATTAATGCATGAGTTTAATTATAGAGTACACGTTTAATCAGTAATGTTTCGTATCATAAACGTTACTATCCTCTTATAAGTATAGTAGGTACTGATAGAGCGGCAAGCACCAGATAAAGCTATTCCGCTTTCTCCGCACGAAACTACTGCGCTTGCGCCGCATGAAAACACTGCATTGGCGACACACGAAACTGCTGTTGCTTAACAGTTTATGGCAGCGCAACAAGCATTAGTCCGAAAGCCAACCAGTAAAAAATCGATCGCTAAAGATTATTTCAAACGCAGGACATAGGCAAATTAATGTCCGCGATGCTTACGTTTACGCTTGTCAGTACGCTGCAGAAAACGTTCTTCCTGCTTCTCGCGCTTCACTGCGGCAGACCGATGTTTACGTTCTGTGCTTGCAACATCACGCGCTTCCGCAAGGGCCTGCTGTGCTTTTGTACCACGACGTGCATGAGAAGCAACTTCTTTTGCGATCATGCGTTGCATACGCTTATAGCTAATCTTGGTACCGCCTGATTTGCGAACCTGTAATTCATCAGTAAAATGGAGCTCATTCCATTGTTCATGGATAAACACGCCAACCTCTGGATCCGTGGGCTCGGATCCAAACGTATGTTTTGCAACCCGATAGCGGCCCTCGTCATCCTCGGATTCTACCACGCCAACCCAAAATGGAGCTTCGAAGCATATCGTCAAAGTGCAGTAACTCATCCCAATTCCCTTTTCCAACTCAGCGCATTACCGAGTAATGGCGCAAGCGCCGTAAATCTTAGCATAAAGCATATTTGCTCAACGACGCATATAGCACCATAGTCGTTTCTCCGTCCCGCGAGTACAATCCCACTCGTTAAGCAAGGCACATTACAAAAAGGCTGCGCAGCATGTAAATGATACGCAGCCTGATATTACAGCTTTTATACTAATACGCCACGGCAAGCTTGCAGCAAAACTCCTAGTTGCAACAATCCTCGTCACCGAACAAAAGATCATGCTCCGGACCAGTAAGCGCTGCACGCGCCTGATCACGCAAATTATTCATGCCACTCAAGAATTCACGATACATAACAACCGTAAGATAACGACCACGCGGTGTAAGTGTCAACGTATGGGCATCATCGGTATCAAACGCACCGTTCAAACGCATAAACATCATTTCAACAGGTAAGCCAGCTTCGACGCTGCAACCAAAGTCACATTTAAATTGGTCTTTGTCTAAACGTAAATTGTACAGACGAAGCAGGAAACGATAGCGCATCAAATCGCGCTTGCTCAGACGCGTCTTGCCCATAATAGACATATGCCCCTGATTAATGTTCTCTGCATAGTCCCGCAAGCTAAAGTCATTAACGAATAAGCATCCATCAAGATGAGATATCGCACCACTACCGATCGATGGATATTCTTCGTAGGCAACTGCATATTCGTCAACAAGCAGTCCATCGGCGCCTGTCTTCTGCTGAGGCGACGTCTGACAAGAATGACCATGATAGGCAGCACCATCGTAGCCATGGCGATTAAATGTCCACAGCGTGCAACGATCAAAGAAAGGATTATCTCCCCCGGTGAGCACGCCATCGAGTATCTGGTAATACCGATATTCGCGATTGTAGTCCACGCGACCCAGCGTAGATGCCATCTTCTTTGTTGTGGCAGATGACGCATACAGTGGAGAGAATGTCACCTGATGACAACCGCATTCTACAATCTTATTAAGATCGCTAATCAAAATATCTTCGGTCTGCGATGGGAAATTGAAAATCATATCAACATTGAGCGAATCCACGTATGGAATCGCCTCTGCTATACGTTCCAGAATTTCGTCGCCACTTCCGTATTTATTGTAGCGATCCATCTGCTTAAGCAGACCATCGTCAAAGCTCTGAACGCCAACAGACAAACGCTGCACGCGACCCTTGAGTTTTTCCAAATACGGACGCGTCAAGTGGTTCGGGTTGGTTTCCGCCGACACCTCTTTGATATGAAAGTTTTCCCGCGCCAGATCAAGTGTTTCGCAGAGCTCGTCGATCATAATCGTAGGTGTGCCGCCGCCAACATAGATGCTCTCAAAGTCATATCCCAAATCCTTGAGCATGAGCATTTCTTTGCGCATCTGATCGAAGTACGGCACCGCAAGTTCTTCTTTAAACGGATAACGGTTAAAGCTGCAGTAAGGGCAAAGTACCTGGCAAAACGGCACATGCATATAGAGCATATAGCGCTTACCTGGCTCTGGGCCTGGCATCATCGTTTGAGTTGTCGGCTTAAGTTTAAGCTGGCTTTTAGCCATATTCTTAACGATGCGAGTAAGAGCACGTTCGGCTAACATAAGTACTTTCCCTCCTGGGATGCACGCATCCGGCATCCAATTTTGCACGAATAGCTGTGCCATGTCATATGGCATGTCTATCCGTATGTAAGTGTTTCAACCCATTTTGGCATAGAGTCGATACATCTGCATACTCTCCCAATACTATGCATATCGATGCATGCTCCACACAGCGGAATGTAATCCCGCCTGTACAATAGGCTACGCAGGCCATACTATCATACTCATCTATCGATGAGCATATTGGACACAAATTGAATAGCTGCTTATGCAAGATTTGCCCGTCCTTCGATTGGCGCACCAGCAACATCAACTATGAAATAGGCTGACGGCAATTTTCGCCGCATACTACACGTTATTCGATCAATTACTACATAACGGGCTCATTGCATGAACCCGTTACTTATACGGTAAATTTTCCGCACTCTATCATTTACCCGCGCAGCAGCTATTCTCTTCGTATATTTAGGCCGTAAACATTAAACAAGCAGATCAGAGAACTGGAACGTTGTGCAATCGACAAGTCCTCGATCAGTTAAACGAAGCTCAGGCAAACAAGCAAGAGGAATCAAAGCCATCGTCATAAAGGGAGACGGCATCGTGCATCCAATATCTGCCCATGACGCTTCTAAGCGTTTGACCTTACCGCTCATCGTCTTGGCATCGAGTGCGTCCATCAAACCAGCAATCGGAAGTTCAACCAGGCTGAGTACTTCCCCATCAGCCACAACGACCTGGCCACCGCCACATTTGATCAGCGTTTGAGCCGCAAGTGCCATATCTGCATCGTTAGTTCCAACCACCAAAAGGTTATGTGCATCATGTGCAACCGTCGATGCCATAGCTCCTCGTTTAATGCCGAAGCCTTTTACAAAACCAAAACCAAACTTTCCCGTTGCATGATGACGCTCGAACACGAATGTTTTGAGTACATCTTGAGAAGGATCACTTTCGAGGCATCCATCAACAACTGGCAGATCAACATGCGCCTCTTTAGTCACAACCTTGCCTGGGATCACTTCGATTGCCCGTATTTGGACGCTCGACACGTCAGCAGATACATTAGACACAGCAGAATCAGATGCAGCAATCGCATCAGCAACAGGTATGCGGAACGAATCAGCGGTAATTTCCTGCTTCATATGCATCGAATGAGTAACCCAATCAGGGAATTCAAACGGCGCAAGGTCAAAGCATGGATGGCCATCTTCCGCAACAAGCTTGCCATCGATAAGTACACGCGTCACATTCAAATCATCCAGGTTATCAAGGAATACGATATCAGCGCATTTACCTGGAGCAATTGATCCCAAGTCCTGATCCATTTGGAAGCATTGAGCCGTATTGATCGTGACCATCTGTATTGCTGTCATTACATCAATACCGCAATCAACAGCGGTACGAATAATGTGATCCAAATGGCCGCTACTTACCAACGTATGAGGATGCGTATCGTCAGACACAAGACACGCGAATCGCGTGTCAACATCATGCTCGGTCAAAGCATGAGCGAGTACCGGCAAGTCTTGCCAAGCAGAGCCATAGCGCAGCTGTGCATACATACCCAAACGCATCTTAGCTAGCACGTCTTCAACACGCGTCGACTCATGACAGCAACGCACACCTGATGCAATATATGCATTAAGTCCACGGTCTGTCTCTGGCATGGAATAATGACCTGTTACCGTCTTATCAGCTTTGAGCGTTTCGGCAACCTCGCCATGAGCATGATCGGTACCACTCAGTATGCCAGGGAAATTCATCATCTCGCCCAAGCCTACAACGCTTGGCCAATTCATCGTTTCAGCAATATCTTCAGGTCCAATTTCGGAACCCGTATCTTCAAATCCAGGGACAGCCGGTACACACGATGGCGTCGTGATCATTGCTTTCAGCGGCGTACGTTCGGCATCTTTTGCCATCACCTTTACACCATCAAGACCGAGCACATTGCAAATCTCGTGCGGGTCCATATAAATACCCGTTGTGCCATGAGGAACAACTGCTCGTGCATATTCGCCCACACCAAGCATCGAGGATTCAACATGGATATGGCCATCAAGAAATCCTGGAGCAATATAAGCACCATCAGCCTGAATAACAATTGTGTCGGGGCCTATGCAGTGATCTGCTTGGCCTATGTAGGCAATACGTCCCTCGGAGATTGCAACATCAATCCCCTCTTGGATTTCAGCTGTGCAAACGTTAACTAATTTTGCCTGTTTAATTACCGTATCTGCGGGTTTTTGACCCTGAGCAACCGCCGCAAGTGTTTGGCTACATTCCCATAGATGCTTAGTGCAGAAATTATTCACCATGAGGTGCCTTCCCCTTCAATACGTGATTAGTAGTAAAAACATCTTGCATTAAAACACAGCGCATCATGCAATTAAACCATTGGCGGCAGAAGTACCTGAATAAACGACATTGGTTAGGCACAAGGTATTGATATCGGACTGATATGGGCAATAGGTAGCCATCACTAAAGTGCATAGTGGGGAGAGCGCTGATCAAAAAAGAATACACCTACACCGCCCCGTCCCAGATGCACACCGAGCACAGCCCCGATCTCACATATCGCTGTCCGACATTGAGGCAGCCCTTCATGAATCTTCGTTTCGATCGCCTGTGCCGCCTTACAATCATCGGCATGAGTAATCGCAATCAGCTGATCGGGAAAAGCTGATGCACGACGAATCGTCTCACGCGCCACTGCTTCGATAGCCTTCTTCCGGCCGCGGACCATTCCTTTGACGACCATCGACCCTTGTTCAACATCAAGCCATGGATGAATGTTAAGAACACTCCCCACATATCCCAACGGTTTGGCGATTCGGCCACCTTGTACCATCCACTTGAGATCAGCAATAGAAAAGATATGTTGCACATGCTGCGTCATATAACGTACCTCGCTGGCGATGTCGTCAATATCCGCTCCCGCAGATGCCATATGTAGCGCCTGCAGCACAATGAGCCCCGTTGCTGCCGATCCACCGCACGAATCGATCACGAGCATCCGGCGCGCAGGATAGTCTGGCTTGAGCTGGTCAAGCACCATTTGAGCAAGCTGCATGCAGCCTGACATCTTGCTCGAAAATGAAATGTATAGAACGTCATTTCCTGCTTCAAGGCATTCCCGGAACACTCGATACGCTTCTTTAAAAGGAATTTGCGCTGTAACAGGAACGATACCTTGACGCATTGCCTCGTACACTCGATCGATCGATATATCGATGCCATCAAGATAGCTCGTCCCATCAATAGTTATAACGAGCGGTAACACGTTCACATCATAACTAGCACGCAACTCAGCTGGAATATCAGTAGTAGAATCCGTTATTATTTGTAGCATAGTTAGATACCTTCACCTGCAAAACTACTTTCATTTACGCAGGTTATTGTACTCTTTTCCGCAGAAAGTCACAGATACGATTCTCCCTACAAAAGACCGTACGCGCGAACTTCATAAATTGTTGCGAAGTGGCTACCGAATGTTTCCTCTACACAGATATCGATACGATCGCACGCAAGAGCCTGAGCACTTCGAATCACCTGAAGACGATGACCAGGATTCTCAATAGTTTTATGAGCAACAAGACAGTCGCCACGATAGAACAATAACTTGTAGCTCTTAACCAATGTCGCAGGCACATTTGACGTCACAGATGCATCTGATACTGCAGGCGCATTGCTGTCGTCTGTCCCATCACTGCTCGCCCCAGACGCATCAAACATAATCACAATTTTATTCAGCGCTTTTATCGAATCGAACTCAATTGAC
Organism: Eggerthellaceae bacterium UBA5808; assembly: GCA_002417975.1. GTDB lineage: Bacteria > Actinomycetota > Coriobacteriia > Coriobacteriales > Eggerthellaceae > UBA5808. The sequence continues at coordinate 3,137 of DIDE01000013.1, read as the reverse complement.
ACCGTTGGCGTAGCGTCTTTGCGCATGTCGGCACACCAATAATTGCAGCAATTTCCCACCGCACGCGAAACGCCATTGATGATCGAGTGAGCAGGAGCAGCGTCTAACGACGATGAAGCATATACGGTCCCTTTGCGAGCGTGATCGCGCGGATCATGGTTGCGAATAGTCGGAATGTAGCAATCATCTTCAAGCAACATTTGCTGAAGCACATCAGTATACCCAAGCAGATCACGTGGAGCGCAGGTAAAACTGAGAGCAAGCGATGCAGCAGTACCAATTGCTTGCCCGATAGCGGCATTTGTCGCCGCCCGATCACACATTGCCTTGGATAAACCAGAATCACAGCTTAGCGTTCGAACGCCAACAAAGATGTTGTTGATAGAACGCGCATATAAACATCGATACGGAATAGTAAAGATGCCATTCGCACCACCATGCGTTGGTGACGTACCAGCATACGCTCCGGTGCGATCATCTGGTGGCTGCAAGCTGCAAGCAATAGCATCATCAAAGAGCGTATTTTGACGAATGTCGCGCATCGTCAATACATATTCACCAACTAGACAACGTTCATTAACAACAACTCCTGACACAGACTCGCCATGTACATCTGCCCCAGCTGCATTTTCATCTGCCGTTTCAGGACGAATAGCACAACAACGAATCAGATCACCGGTATCGGTGCAATCAGCAAAAAGTGGAGCGCTCACCTTCGTATGCCTCTGACTTAACGTACACGATAATTCAGCTGATACCACCGTATCGTCCTTAAGCTCCACACTCACAAGAGTGCAAGCCGACAATACCCGCAGCTTTTTTTGCTCATGAAGTTTCTCTTGGACGATCGCGGCGCCATCAACGACGCGACCTTGTGATTGCGCATATGCGCAATCAAGGATAATCTCTTCGATAATCCCAGACACGCACATACGCGCATTAGGATTAGCGCATTCGTCAATTGCGACATCTATCGCATGATCGATATCATCATACGTAGTGCACTTGCGGACAAGTATCGTATCGGTTCCATGGCGAGCTGCCGCTAGTGCAGCGCTAACTCCAGCGATACCGTCCCCCACGACGATACATTCGGCTTGAATTGCATCTTGACAGTCGCTCAACTTGTTCTCCCTTTTCGCAGGACAGATGAGCAAGCTCCGCCATTACAAAAACGACGACAATATGCTGCTCCACTGTATTGTTGACCGTAGATATCCCATACGCACAAACCACTCGCATAAATACTGGATAAGTGTAATGCGACACATGTCCCACTGCAAGCTTTCCAAAGGTCAGTGGCAAAACACTACAGCTAATTATAGAACCAAGCGCTTATGAGGAGGCAGCAATACCTTGTAGCAATAGATGAACTTCCCGCTTAATCATCTCATCGGAATAGCCTTGTTCTTCATAGAAAAGTTTTTTTTCGCGGCAATATACGTTGTGACAACGCAAGACTTGCATTAAGTATGGTTAGTACGTCAAGCAGAGGATCGTCCGACTGCCTAATAGACCCATCATCTATTCCGCGCTCATAACTTTGGAGCATGGGACATAGATAATGCTTTTTAGAAAAGAACTGCCGATTATTCTCCACACACTCATCGGGATATGCTTCAGTATACAGGCAATCAAAATCCCTTAAGAAGCATATGAAATCAGGATGAGAAAGTAATACCTGGCACATGCGGCACACATACTGTTCGAATTCCTTGTACCCCGTTGCAAACGTTCCAGTTATGCCTTCTAGACCACCACATAAATCTTCAAGTGCGCGCTTTTCGAGTGCACACAATACTTTGCCTTTGTTTGCGAAATGACGATACAGCGTGCTTCTACTTACACCTAAATGATCTGCTATTTCCATCATTTCGGTGTGTGCAAATCCTTGTGTTAAAAATAGATTTTGAGCCACATCAAGTATTGTCTCGTCAATAAGACTTTGTTGTTTTGTCCCCATTATGCACGTCCCCCGTGTCCATTTGGCCACGCGCACTGTGTTCAGACATACCGAACATCGATAGTTCCCGTATGGAGAAGTATCGCCTTTTATTCTAATTCCAAAACGAAACCAACAAGGCTCAACGTTTGCGGATACGAAGTTCGTTCCCCATTCCCCTTCGATCCGCAAAAACCATACGCAGCAGATATCGAGTCACTAACCCATACATCCCTGCTGCGTTTAATCCCACAGAACTGCGCGCAACGCCTACCTGTTATGCCATCAGCTTTTTAATGCGAGCAATAGCTTCCTTTGTTGCATCTGCATCACCAAATGCCGTGTAGCGAATATATCCTTCACCGCTCGGTCCAAATCCAGCTCCAGGTGTCGTAATAACATGAGCTTGCTCAAGCAGCATCGTAAAGAAATCCCATGACGACATGTTATTCGGTGTTTTAGCCCATACGTACGGACTATTCACCGCGCCATAGACTGCAAGACCCACATGCTCAAGTCCCTCTTTGATTACGCGCGCATTTTGACGATAGTAGTCGAGTGTCGCATTAATCTGCTGAGCTCCCTCATTGGAATACACTGCAGCTGCACCTTTTTGAATGATGTAAGACGCACCGTTGAACTTCGTAGTCTGACGGCGGTTCCACATTGCGTTCAGACTTTGCCCATCGCGCTTAAGTGCTTGTGGAATAACCGTATAGCCGCAGCGGGCTCCCGTGAATCCAGCCGTTTTTGAGAACGAACGGAATTCAATCGCGCATGTATCCGCACCTTCGATTTCGAAGATTGAATGAGGAATAGCTGGATCGGTAATAAAGTGCTCGTATGCCGCATCAAACATAATGATTGCATCGTGCTCGTTTGCATAATCAACCCATGCTTTGAGCTGGTCAGCGTTGAGAACCGTACCAGTTGGATTATTGGGCGAGCATAAGTAAATTACATCGACATCCTTTTTAGGAAGCGCCGGCGAAAAATCATTCTCGGCCGTCGTGGGCATGTAATAAATATTGCTCCACCCTTGAGCCTTTTCGTCATAGTCGCCTGCGCGGCCAGCCATAGCATTGGTATCAACGTAGACTGGATACACAGGATCGCATACCGCAATACGATTATCGATGCTCAGGATATCGCCAATATTGCCACAATCGCTCTTTGCGCCATCAGAGATATAAAT
>DIDE01000107.1 GCA_002417975.1 Eggerthellaceae bacterium UBA5808 | reverse complement strand
TCTATGCTAAAGGCGATCCGTACATGAATCCGAATTTCAAACCATCGAGTATTTACGGTGCACTTTATTGGCCTGATTTATAACAACATACACGGTCTTGGCAAATGCTAAGACTGTGTTTTGATCTATATGCATGCGTATTGCAAGGATTATCTAGAGTTGCTGCGTCTTCGCATCGACGATGTATTGCATAATGGTAAACTCATTACTTACTAGTGTTGCAATATGCACGCTATATCAAACTATTGATATCTATGAGGTGATTCGGTCTAATGAAGGGTATTATTCTTGCGGGTGGTTCAGGCACTCGTCTTTATCCCCTTACACGTGTGACATCGAAGCAATTGCTTCCTATTTACGACAAGCCTATGGTGTTTTATCCGATATCTACACTGATGCTTGCTGGCATTCGCGATATTCTTTTGATTTCTACGCCCGTTGATCTCCCTCGGTTCAAAAACCTTCTTGGCGATGGTTCTCAGTTTGGCATTTCGATTTCATATGCCGAGCAACCACATCCAGACGGACTTGCCCAAGCTTTTATTATTGGTGAAGACTTTATCGATGGCGACTCTTGCGCATTGGTACTCGGAGATAATATCTTTTATGGTAATGGTTTAAGCGACCATCTCCATCAGGCAGTTGATGCCGCAGAGCATCAGGGTGGTGCGACGGTATTCGGCTATTATGTTGATGATCCTGAGCGTTTTGGCGTTGTTGAATTTGATAAGAATGGCCATGCTGTTTCTATCGAGGAAAAACCTGAGCATCCAAAGAGCAATTATGCTGTAACGGGGCTTTACTTTTACGACAAACGTGTGTGCGAGTTTGCGAAGGCAGTTGAGCCTTCTGCACGTGGTGAGCTTGAAATTACTTCACTTAACGAAATGTATCTTAAAGCTGACAGCCTTGATGTAGTGACACTTGGCCGCGGATATGCATGGCTTGATACGGGTACGATGGATTCGCTGTTTGAGGCTGGAAACTTTGTTCGTACCATTGAGCATTCACAGGGTATTATGATTTCGGTACTCGAAGAAATTGCGTATCGTAATGGTTGGATTGATTGCGATAAGCTTCTTGAATCTGCTCATAAATATGGGAAATCTCCTTATGGACAGCATCTCCAAAAAGTTGCCGATAATCGTATTATCACGGAAAAGGGGAGCGAAGCATAGCCTATGAAGATTCTTATTACTGGTGTTCGCGGACAGCTCGGATGCGAGCTTGTACGTATTCTGCATGATGGGCAAAGTGAGATTGGTTCGATTCCTGACGCATATAACCATGCTGAAGTTGTCGGAACTGATGTAGCGGATCTTGATATCACCGATGCCCAGGCGGTTGATGCCTTTATAAAGAATGGTTCGTTTGATCTTGTTATCAATTGTGCGGCTATGACCAATGTTGATGCATGCGAAGATCACGAGGATGCTGCATATCAGGTTAATGCACTTGGTCCACGCAATCTTGCTCAGGCATGTCAGGAAACTGGTGCGAAGCTAGTACATGTTTCGACTGACTATGTCTTTGATGGCACAACGCCTAAAGAACGTATTGAAGATGATACGCCTGATCCTCGGAGTGCTTACGGACGCACTAAACTTGCAGGTGAACAATTAGTTCAAAAAGCTTGTAAGCAATCCTTTATCGTTCGTACGGCGTGGCTATACGGATATGTCGGGAAGAACTTTGTTAAGACTATGATCCGCCTTGCAAAGGAGCATGGTGCGATTAAGGTCGTTGACGATCAGCGCGGTAATCCAACGAGTGCAAATGACCTTGCCTATGAGATTTTGCAGCTTGCTGCAACGGATCAATACGGAATTTATCATTGCACTAATAAGGGTATATGCAGCTGGTACGATTTTGCGTGCGCAATCGTTGACGGAGCAAAGATCCCTTGCACAAAGACGCCGTGCACATCAGGCGATCTCAACCGAGCTGCTCAGCGTCCTGCATATTCTGCACTGCGCAATAAACATCTTGAGGATACCATTGGCGATAGCATGCGACCATGGCAGGATGCGTTGGCGATGTATCTCCAGCGATACAACGACCAGGCTCGTGACACGCCTCAGGCGTAATTTAAAGCGAATGTAGTTCGTTGTCTGCTGACGACGATATACGATATGGAGTAGTGCTGTTGCGAGGCTACATTGTTTCAATAGTGTGATAAAAGCGATCAATAACGAAGGACTAATATGAAAACGTATCTCGTTACCGGCGGAGCCGGATTTATCGGAAGTAATTTCGTGCTGTATCTGCTTCGTACGCACGACGATATCCGTATCATCAATGTGGACAAATTGACGTATGCGGGCAATCTTGAGAATCTTAGCTCGATAGAACATGACGAGCGTCATATTTTCAGTCAGACTGATATATGCGATAAACCAGCTATTGAAGCTTTGTTCGCTCAATACAAGCCTGATTATGTTGTCAACTTTGCTGCTGAAAGTCATGTTGATCGTTCAATTGCTACGCCTGAAATTTTTGCTCATACCAATGTAATGGGTACGGTAACCATGCTTAATGCGGCAAAGGCTGCTTGGATTGAACCTGACGGTTCGTTTGGCGATCATAAGTATCTGCAGGTCTCAACCGACGAAGTGTATGGTTCGCTTTCAATTGATGAGCCTGACTCGTTCTTCCGTGAAACGACGCCGATTAATCCTCATAGTCCTTATTCCGCATCAAAAGCAGCATCTGATATGTTTGTAAAAGCATATGGTGATACGTATGGTATGCCAATTAACATTACGCGTTGCTCAAACAACTACGGACCTTTCCAGTTCCCAGAAAAACTGATTCCGCTTATGATCAACAATGCCTTGCAACATGAGCATCTCCCAATTTATGGTGATGGCAAAAATATTCGCGATTGGCTGTATGTTGAAGACCATTGCAAGGCAATTGACATGGTACTGAGCAATGGCACCATTGGTGAGGTGTATAACGTAGGCGGACACAACGAACGTCCTAATAACTTTATTGTGAAAACTATCATTGCTGAAGTTTCAAAAGCAGTGAATGATCCAGCAATCAATCAAACGCTCATCACCTATGTTACCGATCGTAAGGGTCATGATCGTCGTTATGGCATTGCTCCTGATAAGATCAAACGTGATCTTGGCTGGTATCCCGAGACGAAGTTCGAAGATGGCATTATTAAGACCATTGATTGGTACTTGGCCCACGAAGAATGGATGAAACACGTAACGTCAGGTGCCTATCTAAAGTATTACGATACGATGTATCGCAACCGTTAAAAGACACGTACACGAGCACTTTGATCGCTTGATCTTTTAGCAAGCGATTGTTCGATGTTTGCATGATAGAACATAGGAAAGGATGTCAGGATGTCAGAAGGTAGTACTGAAAAGCACGGTAATTTCACCTTTACGGATACGCGTATTGATGGGGTGAAAATCGTCGACGTAACTTCATATGGCGACGCCCGTGGCTACTTTGTGGAAACATACAAGGAGCCTGATTTTAAGGCTGCTGGCATCGATGTTGATTTTGTCCAGGACAATCAAAGTTCGTCGACTAAGGGTGTCTTGCGCGGCTTACATTTCCAGATTCATCATCCACAGTCAAAACTTGTGCGCGTCATATCGGGCGAAGTATTTGATGTTGCGGTTGACCTGCGCAAGGGAAGCGCGACCTATGGTGCATGGGTTGGTGTGCGCTTATCTGCAGAGAATAAACGTCAGCTTTTTATTCCGCGTAATTTTGCTCATGGCTTTCTTGTTCTTTCGGAAACCGCAGAGTTCTGCTACAAATGTGATGATGTTTATCATCCTGATGATGAGGGTGGGGTTATGTGGAACGACCCTGATATCGCGGTTGAATGGCCTAAGGTTGATGCTCCTCTAAACCTATCTGATAAAGATAAGGTTAATGCAACGTTTGCTTCATTGAATGCGTAGATTATCTACCGTGAAGCCCCTCAGAAGTGAGGGGCTTCAGCTGTTTTAGGGGTTATTGATGTGGTGCGGGTGCGTACGACCGAAATTGGTAGGTACGTAGCGAAAGGATAGAAATGTCTGAACATAGAACTGAGCAGGAACCAATGAGCGAGCATCCATTGATATCTGTTCTTGTCCCTATCTATAATGTTGCTCCCTATCTTGAACAATGCCTGCAAAGCCTTGCTGATCAGACCTATTCTGAGCTTGAAATTATCTGTATTGATGATGGATCGACAGATGGATCGACGGATATCATTAATCGTTTTGTTTCGTTGGACAAACGTTTTCATTGCATCTCGAAGTCTAATAGCGGCTACGGGGACTCTATGAATCATGGACTTGATTATGCTCATGGTTCTTGGATTGCTATTTGTGAGCCAGACGATTATATGGATACGACGATGCTCGAGACTCTTCTTGCTGCTGCACAGGCCCATTCAGAGTCATCTGTTGACATTGTTAAGGGATCTTACAATCGTGTTGTACATGCAGGGACAGATGAGGAATCGATTGTTCCCGCATACTATCTTCACGCTATCCATCCTGATAAGCAGCCCTTTACGCTTGCTGAAGTTCCCGATTTTACCTTCTATCATCCAAGTATATGGAGCGCACTATATCGTCGAGACTTTTTGAATGATTACGCGATACGCTTTCGTCCTATACCTGGTGCCGGATGGGCGGACAATCCCTTTTTTATAGAAACACTTATCGATGCGTCAGCAATAGTGTATGTCGATAAGCCCCTTTATTTCTATCGCGAATTTGATGATGGAACATTAAGTCATCAAAAGGATTATCACATCATTGTTGATCGCTGGATCGAAATGAATGATGTCCTTCGTGATCATAAGGTGACCGCTCCTGGTATTTGGGAAGGTCACTACAATTGTGGCTGCTCTTATATTCAAATGCTTGAAGAAGATTTTGATACGAGCGACCCTCAAATTAGAGAAGCCATTCAACGGATTGCTGAACGTATTGACTACGATGCCGTATATCGTTCGTCACGCATTTTGCAGGTATTTAAGGATGCCTATCAACGTCACGTGCCACTGACTACGCGTATTGGCGGAAGAATCCGTTTGCGCCGTGCAGAGCACCAAATTCGATTGCAAGCTGTTGAAGAGCGCTCCCACGATCAAGGCGACGTTGCAGTGTCGATCTTGGTTCCAATTTATAATGCCGAGCGCTATCTTGACCACTGTCTTGATCAGCTTTCTGCGCAAACATTAAAAGATATCGAAATTATCTGTATCAATGATGGCTCAACCGATACTTCTGCCCAAATTATTCAGCAGCATGCTTCACGCGATTCGCGTATTCGTGTAATCACGAAAGCAAATTCTGGGTACGGCGATTCTATGAATAAGGGTATTGCAGCGGCTCATGGAACATGGATTGGCATATGTGAGCCTGACGATTTTGCTGATGTACATATGTTTGAAACGTATTATCGTGCGGGTATGACATACGGCTGCGATTTGGTAAAAAGTAACTACTATGAACATGTTGATGC
>DIDE01000071.1:2780-9977 GCA_002417975.1 Eggerthellaceae bacterium UBA5808 | reverse complement strand
TTGGAGCATCAGGCGTCCCCGTATTCATGAGCAGAACCCCCACATGAATAGGCTTGGCAGTATTTGTTTGATCCAAAGGTCGATCAGCGCCATCCGTCTGTTTGTCCAACTGCTTAGACGTGTCCAATTCGCTCATTGAGACATCCGCATCCATCACTATATCCATAACGCTATCTCCGCCCTATGCGCGGTCGCTATCCCATCCCCGACCGCGCTTATTAAAGCAGCGTTACGCGTTGGACGGTTGCTCGCGATCATTTAAAATATGTAAGCAGGTACGCCATGCAAGCTCAGCGCACTTCACACGGGCTGGCATATGAGCAATGCTCTTAAGTTGAGCTGCATCGCCAAGAGCAGCGAGTTGCGTATCGTCGGTCACTTCTCCACGAATCATCTGAATAAACAGCGAACAGAGATCCCGCGCATCACTCACCGACCGATCGGTAATAAGGTCAGCCATGATATCCGCAGACGATTGGCTTACCGCACATCCATGCCCAGTAAAGGCCGCTTCGTCGATCGTATCACCATCAAGGTGGAGCGACAACGTAATATCATCGCCACAACTGGGATTTATTCCTTCATGCGAGCAGGTAACATCATCCATCTGATATTTATAGTCTGGATGAGCATTATGCTCCATGAGCGCAGCAGTATATACATCAGTTAGTCCCATGAAAGATCGCCCACACTTTCTGCAGTCCATCAACTAGACGATCGATATCTCCCTGATCGTTATACAAAGCAACAGACGCTCGACAGCAACTATCGATTCCCATCCAGTGAAGCAACGGCTGTGCACAATGATGACCTGCTCGTATTGCAATATTCTGCGCGTCGAGAATGCTTGCAACATCATGAGGATGAATACCGTCAACATTAAACGAGACAACTCCTACATGACGATGAGGATCATCAGGTCCGATGACATTAATGTATGGAAGCGATTGCAGAGCGTGCACACACGATGCAGCAAGCGTTTGCTCACGCTTTTGTAACGTTGCATGACCAATTGACTCAATGTAATCAATCGCTGCACCAAGACCTGCAATGCCCGCCGCATCCTGCGTACCTGCTTCGAATTTTTGCGGAATAGGAGCCCACCCCGCATCAGTTTCGGTTACCCAATCGATCATTTCTCCACCTGTAAGCATCGGCGGCATAGCTTCAAGCAGATCACGACGAGCCCACATCACGCCAATGCCCATAGGGCCAAATAGTTTATGGGCCGAAAACGCGAATGCATCACAACCAAGTTTTGCAACATCAATCGGTAGATGCGGTGCCGACTGAGCACCGTCTACGATACAAAGCGCGCCAACTTCGTGTGCACGTCGTGCAATCTTAGTAATAGGATTCTCCACTCCAAGCACATTTGAAACGTGCGCAACGGAGACAATACGCGTTTTTGGACCGATCGACTGTTCGATGGTTGCATCAGTTAGTACCCCCTGGTCATCGGGGCGCATATACACCAAATGAGCACCCGTCGCGGCACACAATTGCTGCCAAGGAATAAGGTTCGAATGATGCTCCATAATCGTAATGCATACCTCATCGCCTGCATGTACAACCGTGTTGCCAAGCGAACGAGCAAGAAGATTCAGCGATTCAGTCGCATTACGCGTAAACACAATTTCATCGGCAGACGGAGCGCCAATGAACGATGCCGTAGTCTGACGGACATCGGCGATAGCCTGCGTTGCCTCAACGGAAAGACGATACAATCCACGCAACGGATTACTGTTAAGTCGCTCATAAAAATTTTGCTGTGCATCAAGAACCGATTGCGGCCGCTGCGCCGTTGCCGCACTATCCAAAAACACAAGATCATGTTCATGAGTAAGCAAGGGAAAATCGGCCTTAAACGGATTCGTTGTAATATCAGTTGCTGTGTTTACTAAATCAGTATTGTGTTGTTGATGATCGTCGCGCATATTGGACGCTGTTACATAAGTATGTTCAATCGGGCGTCGCTCTACAGATGCTGGAACAACACCGCATGTTGCTGTAGTATTCATCGAATGACCTCCTCATCGTCATCCAGAGATTCTCCGATCGTGCGCTTGGCAAGCGCATCGATTGACGTACGAGCGGCATCTGATGCTACATGGGCACGCGCGTAATCAAGTGTAGAACGTACAAAAAGATGCTCGATCCGATCGATTGATAGCCCGCGCGTCTGCATATATTCCATCTGAGCAGGATTAATATGACCGATCGTTGCCCCATGATCCCCTTGAACGTCTTCTTCATCACAGAGAATGACAGGGATCGTTTTGTTTACCGCATGTTCGCTGGTAAGGAGCACCGTCTCGGTCTCTCGACCGACTGACCCCTTACAGCCATGAACAAGGTCGATCGTACCGCGCAGTAATTTCGAAGCATGACCCGTTAAAATACCATTCGCAATTAACGTGCACTGTGTCTGTTTTCCACGCTGATGCAGAACGTAATTAAAATCAATCTTCGTTGCATTCTGCCCCAAATAACGTGTGTCGACGTCGCACCGTGCAGCGTACCCACGTACATCAGACGAAAGGCCCATCGTTACTTCGCTTGACCCAAGAACAAGCTGGTCAACATGTACGCGTGCATTGTCAGCCTCAACAATGCCGAGCGCATCAATATGGCGCCATCCCTGGTCAAGTGTTTGTAACTGTTGTATTTCGACAACAGAACGATCGAGTGCAACAATGCGCAACCGACTTCCTGTTAGACCTGCACCACCTTCAGGCGAATCAATACGGATCGTTACCGTAAGATGAGCATCCGGTTCAACCACGATGTCGGTCGCTGCAATTGCGCGCCCATCTAAACGCGGAACGATGTCGATATCCAACTGATGATCATGGCCATCGGCGGGGACATCAAGCGAAACATATTCAGTCGCTTGATCAGCAAGCCACTGATCAGCATCAGGGCCAACACCCGTTTCGATCGTCGATGACGCATAGCTCTTACAGGCTTCTTTGAATGCCGCAAGAGCACGGTCGCCTGTTGCATAGGTGATGTCACTTTTATAGGTAACAGCATCTTTAGCAGAGCCCAAAGCAGGAGCAGAAACGCACGCTTCGTTCATTGCAAGATGATGCCATGTGATTGCTGGAGGACGGTTAATAGCAAGCGTAGGCACGGGTATAGCCGAATCCTGGGAAGATATTTGATTATTCATTGCAGGACGAGGGGACGCTTGATTGATCAGCGATGTATCTGCATTCGTCTTCATTACCCGATCGCCCCTTCCATTTCGAGTTTGATAAGGTTATTCATTTCAACCGCGTATTCGAGCGGTAATTCTTTACTCACAGGATTTGCGAAGCCATTGACGATCATCGTCGAGGCTTCCGATTCCGATATGCCACGGCTCATCAGGTAATACATCATATCGTCGCCGATACGCCCAATGCTTGCCTCATGGCCAACGTTAACGTGTTCCGCGCGAACATCCATTGCCGGAATCGTGTCAGACCGACTAATGTCATCAAGCATAAGTGACTGGCACGATACGGATACGTTGGCATGTTCCGCCGCTTTCGTCACCGTCACACCGCTGCGGAATGTTGATACGCCTCCATCTTTAGACAGAGATTTTGTCTGAACCGATGTCGATGTTTCAGGAGCCGCCAGCACAACCTTGCATCCCGTATCTAAGTCCTGGCCTTTGCCGGCAAAGGTAATGCCCGTAAAGTCACAACTGCTCTTACGTCCTTTGAGTATGCTCATCGGATACAGATAGCTCACATGACTTCCGAATGATCCCGATACCCATTCAATTGATCCGCCTTCGTCAACCATGGCTCGTTTTGTATTGAGGTTGTACATATTCTTCGACCAATTTTCGATCGTCGAATAGCGCAAATGTGCACGCTTGCCAACATAAAGTTCAACGCATCCCGCATGAAGGTTGGCGACGTTATATTTAGGAGCCGAACATCCTTCGATGAAATGCAAATCAGCATCATCCTCAACGATGATTAGCGTGTGTTCAAATTGCCCAGCGCCTTTAGCATTGAGACGGAAATAACTCTGGAGAGGAAAATCAAGCGTCACGCCCGCTGGCACATAGACAAACGATCCGCCACTCCATACCGCACCATGCAGTGCAGCAAACTTATGATCTGTCGGCGGAACAAGATGCATAAAATGCGAGCGAATAAGATCAGCATATTCGCCATGAAGTGCTTCTTCGATACCTGAGTACACAACTCCTTCTCCGGCAACCGAATCTTGCACATTGTGATAGACCAACTCCGAATCGTATTGAGCACCTACACCTGCAAGATATGATCGTTCTGCTTGAGGAATGCCCAACCGCTCAAACGTATCTTTAATATCATCAGGAACATGTTCCCAATCACTTTTTTGATCGGTATTAGGCTTAACATACGTCACAATATGATCCATATCGAGGCCATCAATTGATGGACCCCAATCAGGTACCGACATATTGTTGTATATCTCAAGCGATTTCAGGCGAAAATCTCGCATCCACGTAGGTTCATTCTTTTTCGCCGATATCTCTTCGACAATGTCAGGAGTTAGCCCTTCGGAGACGCGTTCGTATCCACGTTCGCTCTTTTTAAAATCATACATACTCCGATCGACGTCGTCGATCTGTGCTTTTTGTTGTTCGCTCATTGCTGATCAGCCTCCGCCTCCGCAATAAAGCGTCCATATCCATCATGGTTGATCTCATTAACAAGTAATCCACTGCCTTCAGCAACGAGATGTCCATTGACCATGACATGCGTTCGGTCGATCGAAAGATCACGTAGAATACGCGTGTTATGCGTAATGATGAGCAACGCACCATCGCATGAAGAACGATATGCAGCAATCGCGCGCGATACAACGTCAAGAGCGTCAACATCGAGACCCGAATCCGTCTCGTCAAGAATGGCAAGCTTAGGTTGAAGCAACAGCAATTGCAGCATCTCAATCTTTTTCTTTTCACCGCCCGAAAAACCAACATTGAGTTCACGGTTAAGATACGACGGGTCCATATCAAGCTGCTGCATTATTTCGGCAATACGCTTTTTGTAGCGCTTTCCTTTAAGATCGAGATTGTCATGCTGCGCAACAATTGCCTTTAAAAAGCTGTTAAGCGGAACGCCTGGCACTTCGATCGGCGATTGAAAACTCATAAATAGTCCCGCACGCGAACGAGCATCGACACCCGCCGAAGTAATATCCTTGTCCGCAAACACAATGGTTCCTTTATTGACGGTATACGCAGAGCTACCCATGACGACATGACCGAGTGTGGATTTACCCGCACCATTCGGTCCCATAAGTACGTGGATCTGCCCTTGCCCCACCGAACAAGTAACATCGTGCAAAATCATCTTGTCACCAGCCGATGCACTCACATGGGAAACCGACAGCAACTCATCTGATTCGTTTGCCTTTGTCATTGGAGGGATCTCCTATCTTTACTTGTATGCGTCGAGGCGAATCCCAACCTCGATACATCGGGATACATGCTCAGGCATGTTTCCCGGTACGTTTCGCTGTATATCATAGCAAATTTATAGGGATTGTGCGATAGGATCAACTTCTCCGGAACTATGCACTGCGCAATGCGTGCATCATATTAAATACGTTGCACGTAGACCTGATCTGTTATGGATGTGCAGCATATACGTATTGCATACTCTGTTACGGATGTGCAGCAGATAGATGTATACATGCCCTATTGTGCATGCATACATACGCTACAGCACATACGCGCTCGCCTATTGAGAATATGCGTGTTTCCCTGCGTTTGTCGTATTGCGAATTACATGAAGGAAACATCGGAGTAGGCAAAATGAAATGAACCCATAGTATACTTGAATTTATAAGAGTGACCTTCAGATAAAGGACCTGCCCCATGACGACAAATCTTTACACCGACACACGCGGACGCAGCGGAGATCCTATCCCCTTTACTCGTGCAGTCATCAACGGTCTGGCAGAAGGCGGAGGGCTCTATGTCCCTCAAACGATTCCTCATATGACGCTCGATCAGATTGTAGCTCTTGCACAGATGTCATACGCGCAACGTGCTGCCACGGTCTATCGACTATTTGGCATCGACTTACCTGATCAGACTATTGATGCACTTATGAAACAAGCATATGGCGATAATTTTGATACAAGCGATATCTGCCCGATTACCACGCTTGATGATAATACGCATATGCTCGAACTTTGGCACGGTCCAACAAGCGCCTTTAAAGATATGGCATTGCAATGCCTCCCGCTCTTTTTTGAAGCAAGCGCTCAACAATTGCGCCAGCAGGGTGCTATCTCACACGATTTTCTTATCCTTGTTGCAACATCAGGTGACACGGGTAAAGCTGCTCTCGAAGGGTTTAAGGATAAGCAAGGTATCCGCATTGGCGTCATGTATCCACATGGCGGCGTAAGCGACATCCAATATCGGCAAATGGCAACACAAGAGGGATCAAACGTAATGGTTTGGTCCGTCGAAGGAAACTTTGACGACTGCCAAACTGGCGCAAAACGCGTGTTTGGTGACCAAGCCTTTGCAAGCACCCTTATGGATAACGCTCATGTAGCGCTCTCGAGCGCTAACTCGATCAACTGGGGGCGTTTACTCCCGCAAGTCGTATATTATCTGTCCGCATATGCAGTCATGGTGCGCGACGGAAAAATCGCTGCAGGAGATCCAATCGACGTCTGCGTACCAACAGGTAACTTTGGCAATATTCTTGCTGCATGGTATGCCCGTTCGATAGGCGCTCCAATCGAACGACTTCTTTGCGCAAGCAACGAAAATCGCGTGCTTACCGACTTCATTAACACAGGAACCTACGATATTACCAATCGTGATTTTATCCTGACCCCCAGCCCATCGATGGACATCCTCGTAAGTTCAAATCTCGAACGACAATTGTTTGAGCTTACGGGACGCAATGCCAACGCTATCAGTTCATGGATGGATAACCTTAACAATGCAGGTCAATTCAGAGTTGATCCAGCAACATTTAAGGCGCTTCGGTCAACGTTTGCCGCCGATTCCGTCGACGGTGCCACATGTCTCCAGACAATTAAGCGCGTCTATGATTCATTTGGCTATGTGCTTGATCCTCATACTGCCGTCGCATACGAAGTGGGCGAACGTCTCCGCGGTAATAATCCCCTTCTGATTGCAAGTACTGCGCATTGGGCCAAGTTCGGTCGAAATGT
>DIDE01000071.1:0-2623 GCA_002417975.1 Eggerthellaceae bacterium UBA5808 | reverse complement strand
AGCCAAACAGACATAGAACAAGCTGTTATGACGTTCATTGAAGATGAATAGGCACACATCAGCTGAAGTATGTTTATAATGGTATAAATTGTGGTTAGCAAAGGAAGTACGTATGGCATCAACTCAATTAAAACCTGTTATCAAGCTTTCGATAGAAAACGCTGACGGGGAACATACTTCAGTATTTGGTCCTGGCATTGCTGCTTTATGTCGTGGCGTGCGCGATACGGGATCGCTCAATGCGGCCGCAAAGCATATGGGAATGGCATACAGTAAAGCTTGGCGCATCGTAAAAGATACGGAAGCATCCATTAGTATCCAGCTCCTTATTCGCGACGGAGCGCACGGAAGCACGCTTACTCCTGAGGCGAATCACCTTCTCGATTCCTACACAGAGCTTTGCAAGAAGCTACAAACGGATGCCGAAAAAATGTTCTCGACAATGATGTCGTAAAGCCCAGTCTTACTTTAGCTACATAGTTGTTACGTCAAGATGGTTGTTGGTGCGGTAATTACCCACTGGCAATCATCTTTATTTTGCACGTAAAGAGTTCCTTGTTTGTCTCCGCATACATGAGCGTTGCACGAGGAATTTCTATCGTTAACGTAGCGTCTTCTGTCATTTGTACAAGCTGATTAGGCACTACTATTTCGGATCCCACCGCCCTTACTTGATCTGATGTGCCAATACTTGTCTGATCTGGTACATTAGCAATCCGAGCATTCCGGCCATGTGCAGCTCGCTGCTCTATACTCGGTATATGCATGCGTCGTTGCTCCTGCTTAAAAGAATAGAGACATCCAAAGCACGTTTCCATATCATCAAAGCATTGCGCCTGGCAAACAGGACATAGTTTCATTAGCAATCACCCCAATACTCGCACGAACCAATATCAATATGCATATGATCCCCTCTATGAAACCAAGGAGATGCAGGCTGCGCATGACGTTCTAAAACCGCGCATGCCCTGCGACAACGATAATGGCGCTTTGGAAGCACATCACGATAAGCTTCTACAATACGCCCCTGACTATTAGCGAATGCAATATCGATGGCATAGCGCATGCCATACGTGTGTATAGAGCGACAGGGAGCTAGTAAAAGAAGTGCGTCTCTTTCTTCACGTAAGAGTAGACCCTGCAAACGCTGTATGCTCCGTACTGCCATAAGTAGGCGCGGCATTAGATATCATCTCCCTTTCTTATCTTGATTAATCGATAGGTCACAAGGAGACATCAGCGTCAACGTATACGAATCTCCGCTCATGGTGCAGTATGCCCATAACCACAGTGAGTTCTCACCTGCTCTGTAATAGGTATGGCAGATATCATTCCTACTTATGCAACACCAACCACGATATTCAAGGGAATCTTGGCATCGATCCATAATTTGGTGCGCAGAATCGGCAGATGCTAAAGGGAATACAAAAGCAGCTACCTCTCTGTCAAAAGCAACCGTAGACGCACCTATTTCGTCCATTGAGAACAGTTCATTTTCAAAGATGCATGTATCGTAGCGAAGGTCTTCACTCAGCACATCGTGGTCCGAAACAATCGCATCCGAAAGAGAGTGAAACTCTGTTAATTGACTTAATCCGGAAGTTGCCGACGCAACTGACGGCGAGTGAAAATGTTTGGCAAACAATTGAGCAATCGCGAAAAAGAGTAAGGCAATGAGTACAACCACTATTCCTATAATCGCTCGTACTGTGCGATCATGCCACGGCAAAATTCGACGAGTTTTCATAGCATAACCCCAGGTCGATATTGATGAATAGTAATAGACTGTACATGATCAAGATAAGGCATCGGCACTCCCATAATGTAATCACGTAAGGGACCAGTGATTAGAGGCGCATAGCCCAACGTTGCGCTATAGCGTTTAAGTCCCCCTGCCGTAGCTTCGCTTTCGACAGAAACAGAAAGATTATCTCCCCTCTGAGCGTATTCGAGATCGTGTTGCAACGCAGTGCATATCGCGCGATCATCCTGTCCATACGCTGGTGCTGATGCATGGATGCGCACAGCTTCTGCAAACGAACGGTCAAATAGTGCACACGCTCCTAGATAACAGCCTGCATTAAGAGCTATAAGCGCCACAATAAGAACAACAGGCATACATACGACATATTCAACAGCTAGCTGCCCTTTTGAAGACAGAACTATGCACTGGATGGCTTGAATTGACTGCACTTTTATGCGGAACAGTCGTGAATATTTTGGGATATGTGCAGGCATCAGGGCGCTCCATTTATCGACACGGTCTCAAGCACCTTTTGCCATGTAATATTCATCGATTCAAATGAGCTTTCTTCACTAGATTGCCGAGATACCTGATTAATTCCCAGACCAATGAGAGCGTCAAGTAAAGATCCCGTCGCAGCCTCGGAAGGAAGCCGCGCATATCGTCGCTTAATATCCACAACAAAACGGGCATACGCTTCGTCCCCTGCCTCGCCCACATGAATGCTATTAACGATGACGGGTTTCCATGTTGTCAACTCAACAGGACGCAATCCTAGATCTTCTATCATTGTGTCAAACGTATCTGCCGCCCATTGTCCCAAGCCAGACGCTGATAAAAGTGGAATGCGCGAAAGAGCTTCTCGCATACCATCTTTAA
>DIDE01000125.1 GCA_002417975.1 Eggerthellaceae bacterium UBA5808 | reverse complement strand
CCTTGAACCATCATGCGTGATGCACCATTTCATAAGCGTCATTGCGCGAAAGGCCATATTCCTTACGGATATACGCCACAATATCTTTCTTACTCATTGTTCCCTCTGCAAGCAATTGAGCAACGGTATCGCGCGCAGCATTACGCTGTTGATCCATTTGTTCGCACTGTTCGTCCTTGCCCGGAGCATCAATAACCATCACGATTTCCCCGCGAATGGTTCCTTCTTGGTCGCGACGTCGAAAAATATCGAGCACTGTTTCCGCGCTGTCCACAACGACTTCTTCGTGCATCTTAGTCAACTCACGACAGACAGCAACGCGACGATGCGGCATCTGCTCAGCAATAACAGCTAACGAAGCCAGAAGACGACGGGGGCTTTCATAAAACAGAAGGACTGCATCAAGCTGTTCAAGGTTAACAAGAACCGTTTTTCGTTCGTGATCCTTGCGAGGGAAAAACCCACCAAAGTAGAAACGTGGGCATACAAAACCACTTGCAACATAGGCAGTTGCAACCGCAGTTGGGCCAGGTAGCACATCGACAGGAACATCCGAATCTCGCGCTGCTGTAATTAAACGCTGCCCAGGGTCACTAACTCCAGGCATACCGGCATCACTACAAAACGCAATCGTCTCCCCTGCTTTAATGCGCTCAATAATACGAGGCGCACGCTCGCTGATCATCGCTTCATCAAGACGCTCAAGATGAGCAGAAATATCAAATGCCGCAAGCAACCGCCCTGTTACACGCGTATCTTCTGCGCATACTGTATCAGCTTGGCGTAGCGCTTCGATCGCGCGAGGCATCATATCGTCGAGATTGCCAAGAGGTGTCGGACACATAATGAGCCGCCCACACATAATCTGACGCTCATGCTGCTGCATACCTATTCCTCTCGTGTGTAATCCTTAATCAACCTGCGCTGTATAGTCTGTATTTTACCGCACTGTGCCGTGCGCATTCGCATGCGAACGAATGCACAGACAATCAGTTCATGAGTGCAGCAGACAAAAAAACATCCCTATCATCAACCTGATAGGGATGCATAAATAATTAGTTCATAGCTTTCAAACGTGCTGCAACATCATTACGCAGCTTTTCACAATCCACTGCATCGAGCGTCCACTGATGAGTACATGGGCCAAACGGCTGTTGGTACCCAGCTGCTTCCAATCCTGAAGCAACCGATTTGGGGCCAAGAGGAGCCCAGCCGTAGCTGCCAAAAGCAAAACCCATACGCCCAGAATCAGACATGCCGCGCGGCATAAGCCCCTTAAGATAGCAGAGGAACGCAGCAACAGTAGGCATCATCGTGCTATTGAGCGTCGGCGATCCAACCGCTAGATAACGCGACGACAAAATCTCGGTCATAATATCGGAAATATGATTGCATTTGAGATCAAATAATCGGACAGGAATGTCGGCATCTGTAAACGCATTCACAATAGCCTGCGCCATATGCTCGGTCGAATGCCACATCGAATCATATACGACTAAGGCACGTTCTTCGAGTTGCTGCGTGCTCCACACATGGTATGATGCCAAAATATCAGCGCAATGAGACCGCCAAATGATACCGTGACAAGGAGCGATCATACCGATGTCAAGTGATGCACAAGCTTCTAGCGCACGCTGCACCTGCATACAATAAGGCATAACGATGTTTGCATAGTATTTGGTTGCCTGCTCCATAACAGTCGGAAGATCAATCTGATCATCAAAACGTTCGCTCGATGCAAGATGCTGTCCAAACGCATCATTAGAAAACAGTATCTGGTCAGCAGCATCGTAGGTGACCATGCTGTCAGGCCAATGAACCATCGGAATATGGACAAACTGTAAAGTGCGCTTTCCAATAGATAGTGTATCCCCACTCTTAACTGGTTGATAATCATACGAAGTGCCATAGTGTGCCTGCAGCCCTTTAAGACCATTGGGGCTACTGGTAATCAATTTTGCATGCGGTGCGCAGGCCATTACATCGGGAATTGATCCCGAATGATCCTGCTCAACATGGTTAGAAATCAGATAATCAATGCGCGAAGGATCAACAATTGCGCGAATACGCTCGAACATCTCTGGAGCAAACCCCGGCTTAACGGTATCAATAAGCGTAATTGACTCATCCATAATCAGATAGGCATTATACGTTGATCCACGATCTGTTGTATATCCGTGAAAGTTCCGCTCATTCCAATCAATTGCACCCACCCAGTACACATCGGGCGCTACTTGAATCGGTTCGTACATAGCAATCGTCCTCCCTTGTTCATTGCTTACATTGGCTGGATCTGTCTATTACCAACTATCTATAGCTAGACAAGTGCAAATCGAGCATACACCCAGTTATGCTTAAATGATATATGAACGAGTATCTTTCTCGCTAGCTTTTCGCTATACGATGCGGCAAAAAGTTCACTGAAAGGATCTAAAACAAAGGTAATCGTCTCATAGCTTTATTCTTTATACATGCGACCTTTTACCTACACCGCCGCAACACACACCTTGTCTGATCATCCCGCCAAAATAGGCGCGTCATATAGTACACAATGAGCTATGATCGATGTGTTCGCGTACAGTAGAAGCGTAGGTGCGTGTTCCATCACGTACGATGTACTGCGTCTCTGAGTGCGCATATCATCTAAGCGGTATGGCTCTTTTGAAGGGAGAAATACACCTATGCAAAAAGAATGTATCAAGATGTCATATGATGGCATCGAGCTCCACGGTCGTATTGATGCCCCAACTCACCCTAAGGCAGCAGTCGTTATCGTCCATGGGCTCTGCGAACATTATGGGCGCTATGATTATCTGACCGCCCGCCTTAATGCCCAAAATTATACGGTCTATCGTTTTGACCATCGCGGTCATGGACGCAGTGGCGGCACATCAGCCTATTACGATGATCGCACGCAGATTGTCAAAGATACCAATATCTTTGTCGAACTTGCACTCGCTGATTGCCCTGACATTCCTGTCTACATGTTCGGTCATTCAATGGGCGGATATGGCGCTGCAAGTTACGGAACTACGTATCCGACAAAACTGGCAGGGTACGTCTTATCAGGAGCATGGACGCGCGACAATCGCGGTCTTGCTCAGGTTGATTCAAGTCTTCCCGCTACTGCAACCATTCCCAATGCACTTGCAGAAGGCGTATGTAGCGATACGGAAGTTGGCAAACGATACATGGCTGATCCACTCGTACGTAAGACCATGACTGTCGGACTTTTGCGCGCCTGCAGCGACGGGCAATCATGGCTTAAACAGAACGCCTCAGCATTCACAGACCCAGTACTGCTAATGCATGGTGGCGCCGATGGACTGGTTGACCCTCTTGACAGCATGCAGATGTACCAAGAGATATCATCTGAAGATAAATCTCTGCGCATTTATGCAGGTATGTGCCATGAAATATTTAATGAATATAAAAAAGATCGTGTGATTCACGATGCCATTGAATGGCTCAACGATCACGTAGCACAAGCTTAATGGCATGAATATAGGTTAATTGCACGAGTATCAGATTGACAGTACGGACATGCGCTACTAGCACGAAACATACCTGGTTTAATCTGACATGCGGCCAAACAAGCGCACCGTATACATTAGCAAGGGGCGGAACGTAATCAGTTCCACCCCTTGCCATATGTCATCCCAGATAAGTCTAAAACTTAGGACTCTTTTACTTTAAATCGTGCTGCTCAATTTGAATATCGCATTGTTCCGTATCGGGAATCTTTTCGACAGGAGCAGCCGTTGTAGAAGCCACACTTTGCCTATGAATATCTCGTTGAGCACGCGCTTCAGATTCACCATCAGCCCTGTTGGACTTAGCTACCGCGATCATTAACTTAATACGATTGAGCTGGTTGACCTCCGATGCGCCCGGGTCGTAGTCAACTGCTACAATGTTGCTCTTTGGATAGCGGCGACGCATTTCCTTAATAACCGATTTGCCAACCACATGATTTGGCAAGCAGGCAAACGGCTGTGCACACACAATATTAGGCGCTCCCTTACGGATAAGCTCAACCATCTCGGCCGTAAGCAGCCAACCTTCACCCATTGAATTACAAAGACTCAATATTTGACTTGCATAATCAGCAAGTTCAAAAATATCCGCTGGCGGCTCAAAACGCTCCGACGCTCCCAGGGCTTCGAATACCGGTGTACGTACGTGGGCAATGTAAGTCAACAAAATACGCGCAACAATTGCGCCCTTGGTAGATCGACCAAGAGGCTTACGTTGGAAGATGCGACCCGCAATACCAAACAGGAAAAATTCCGTGAGTCCAGGAACAACTGCTTCGCATCCCTCACGCTCGATCACATCAACTAACTGGTTGTTTGCCGTTGGATGGAATTTGACCAGAATCTCTCCAACAACACCAACGCGAGGCTTTGAACCATCATTTACAAGCGGGAGCGTATCAAAATCTTCCACCATGCGATGTACCGTTTGCGCAAAGCTTCGACGATGTTCCTTCTCACGCAGCTGATGCTTACACGTCTCCATCCAATGATCGAAGAGCGCCTGCGCTGCTCCCGGTTCTGCTTCATATGGGCGTGTGCGATACAAGCAA
>DIDE01000001.1 GCA_002417975.1 Eggerthellaceae bacterium UBA5808 | reverse complement strand
CTCTTCTTCTTGGTTGCTGGTTCGTTCAGCTTCACCCTTGGTACGCGTATGCTACCAAAGCTCAAAGGTGTGCTCAAAAAGCAGCCAGTGCTGGGCGTCGGATTTGCGATTGCCGCGCTTGCTATTGCAGGATGCCCTCCAATGAACGGGTTCTTTAGTAAGTTTGCTATCTTTGCTGGCGGGTTTGATGCAGCACAAGGTAATCCTGTGCTCATGTTTATCGTCATCATCGCGCTTATTGAGACGGTTGGATGTTTTGCTTGGTTCCTCAAATGGATGGGATCAGTACTTCCAGGTGAACCGTCTAAAGAAGTTGCAGATGCCCAACCGTTGCCCAAATGCATGTCTGTTGTATTAGTCATCTTAATGATCATGACCGTGGCCTCGAGCTTTATCGCCGCCGCGTGGCTGGGTTAGGGGGTAATCGTGGACGGTTTTACATTGGTTAATGCTTTGGGATGCCTGTTAATTGTAAGTTCTCTTATGATTGTGCTTTCGCAGACGCCCAAGAAAGCTGCTTGTATTTATGCAATCCAGTCTTTGATATTGGTATCTATCTTTATAACACTGGGGGTGGCTACGTCCTCGTCTGAGCTGTTCATGTGGTCAGGTACCGCATTCATTACTAAAGTAGTGCTTGTACCTGCGATCATCCTTCTTGGACTTAAGAAGATGGGCAATCCTAATCCAAAGTTGCCTTCGCTTATTTCTCCGGTAGCGTCAATGGTAATTGTTGCTGCAGAAATTGCGCTTTGTTTTCTTGCTGTGCAGAGTATTACGCTTCCGACAGCTGCCGAAGTTAAACCAGCTTTAGCAATATCGCTTGCACACTTCTTTATTGGTTTGACCTGCATTGTTTCACAACGCAATATTCTCAAACAGGTATTTGGTTATTGCCTTATGGAAAACGGATCACATCTAACGCTTGCTCTGTTGGCTCCTACAGCACCTGAACTGGTGGAAATCGGCATTGGTACTGATGCGATCTTTGCGGTCATCATTATGACGATCGTTGTTGTACGTATTTATCATACGGTACATACGCTCGATTCTAATGAACTCATGGAACTGAAAGGTTAGGGGGTGCACATCAAATGGATCTTTCGACTCTTGTAATAATTCTTATGGCCGTTCCTCTGTGTGCCTGCCTGTTGATGGCGCTTATACCATCGCGAGCCGTGCCAAGGTCGGTATTTGAGACTGTTCATATACTGAGTATTGCTTCTGTATGTGCGCTTGCTGTCTATCTTGTTGTTGAAGTGATGTCATCTGGCAATTCGATTAATGCACTTGGCCTTTGGTTCCACATGGATGCACTAGGATCGGTATTTGTCGCACTGATTGGTGTTATTGGGTGTCTAACAGGTTTTTATTCACTTGCATATGTTCGTCATGATGCTGACTGTGGCAATATGAATTCAAGTCAGATCAAACAGTACTACTCATTCTTTAGCTTGTTTATATTTACTATGTTGCTGGTTGCACTCTCTAATAACATCATTATGATGTGGGCAGCGATCGAAGCAACGACGCTATCAACAGCATTTCTTGTTGGAACGTATAACAGCAAGCTTTCGCTTGAGGCAACGTGGAAATACGTTATCGTTTGTACTGCTGGTGTCGCGTTTGGCCTGTATGGAACCGTGTTGGTCTATGCCAATGCTGCAGACATTATGCCTGACCCAACGCTCGCAGCATTCTGGACTGAGCTGTTGCCTTATGCATCGCAATTTGATGGGTTCCTGATCGAAATTGCCTTTGTATTTGCGGTTATCGGTTTTGGTACCAAAGCTGGTCTATTCCCAATGCATACATGGTTGCCCGATGCTCATTCCGAAGCACCGAGTCCGGTATCAGCGCTTCTTTCAGGTGTGTTGCTTAAGTGCGCCATGCTCGTTATTATCCGTTTTTATATTTTGACGATTCAAGTCGATGGCTCGTTCTTCCCTCAGACGCTGATGCTTATCGTTGGTGCACTTAGTATTGTCGTCGCAGCATTCGCTGTGTACTCTCAGGACGATCTCAAACGTAAGCTTGCTTACAGTTCGTGCGAGAATATTGGCGTTGTTGCTCTGTGCTTAGGCTTTGGCGGTCCGCTTGGTGTAGCTGCAGCATTGTTACATTGTGTTATGCACGGATTCACCAAGGCGCTCATGTTCTGTATTTCTGGAAACATTCTGATGAAATATGGAACGCGTGATCTAAAAAAGATCAAGGGCGTTCTTCGTGTGGCTCCTGTTACTGGAGTTTTGATGGCAATCGGTTTCATTGCTTTGGCCGGATTCCCTCCGTTCGCGATGTTTCTTTCCGAGACGCTTACCTTTATTGCTGGTATCGTTGATGGGTACCTATGGCTTGTCATCATCATCGGTCTCGCTTTGACGGTTGTCATCGCTGCGTTTGTTCACGTAATTACTAGTGCGGTTATGGGTGATGCCCCTAAACAGATTAAAAAAGGCGATGTCGGTCCGCTTGCTCTCGTTCCAGAGATTGCCATGGTCTGCGTCATCCTGTGGTTTGGTGTTGCTATTCCTCAGCCGGTGCTTAATGGTATCGAATCTGCAACAGCAATCGTTCTCCAAGAAGATACAGATGTGCTGCATAACGCTCCGCTGTTTAAGGATCTTTTTGCGGCAACTGAGCAAGCAGGCAATCAATCAAATGCTGATCATGCTTCGACCAGCTTAGAGCAATAGGAGGTGTACCGTGACAAAGAAGAAACAAGCCTTGCGCATTTGCGAGTCGCATATCGAGGCTGTTAAACAACGCTATCCTGGAGCAGTACAGAACACTGAATGGGTGTGCGATGACCAGGTTGTCGTGACGGTGGATCTCGAATCGGCACCTGGTGTGATCGAATACTTATACTATCAACGTGGCGGTTGGATGCCTGTTATGGTTGGCAACGACGAGCGTCCGCTTAATGGTATGTATGCGCTCTATTATTTGTTGTCGATGGAAGAAGAGGACCCCGGCTGGATTCATGTCCGCGTCGAGGTTCCTCCAGAGCCAGGCGAATTCCCAGCGGTGTCTCCGCGTGTGCCTGCTGCGGTTTGGAGCGAGCGCGAAGTTCAGGATATGTTTGGCTTAAAAGCTGTCGGCATTATCGACGATCGTAACCTTGTGCTTCCTGACGACTGGCCGCAGGGTGTGTACCCCTTGAGGAAAGACTCGATGGACTATCGCTATCGTCCTGAGCCGACCACGGATATCGAAAACTATGAGTTCCTTAAAGATACCGGTGATCACGAGACGACGACGATTCCGATGGGGCCACTCCATATCACGTCTGATGAGCCAGGTCATTTCCGCCTGTATGTCGATGGTGAAGACATCATTGATGCAGATTATCGTATGTTCTATGTTCATCGTGGCATGGAAAAATGTGCAGAATCTCGTATGAACTACAATAACGTTGCATTCTTTGCTGAACGTATTTGTGGTATTTGCGGATTTGCTCATTCGACGGCATACGTCGAAACGGTTGAGAAGTCTCTTGGCATTCATATCCCTGTACGAGCCCAAGTTATTCGTGCAATTTTCCTTGAGGTCGAACGTCTGCATTCTCATATGCTCAATTTGGGTCTTGTCTGCCATTACACAGGTTTTGATACAGGATTCCAACATTTCTTTAGAGTACGTGAGAAATCAATGGATCTTGCCTCATTGCTTGTTGGTGCGCGTAAAACATACGGTATGAATCTTATCGGCGGCGTTCGTCGTGATATTCTTGCCGATCAAACGCTTCAGACGCTCAAACTCGTTGAGGAAATGCGCAAAGAGATTCCTCTACTCGTTGAGGAAATGCTTAGTACGCCGAACTTTATTAAGCGTACCGAAGGCGTTGGCATTCTTGATAAAAAGGTTGCTCGTGATTACAGTCCCGTTGGACCGCTTGTCCGCGGCAGTGGTTTTGCGCGCGATGCGCGTTGGAATCACCCCTTTGACGGGTACGTTAAGATTGCGGCAAAGCATAAGCCGATTACGCAAGATTCCTGCGATGTAAAGGGACGTACGCTCGTCCGTGTGGGTGAGATTCTTGATTCGCTCGATATTATTCAGGAACTTCTTGAAGACGAGTTGCCATCAGGTCCTATTCTCAATGAGACGTGGAGTTATCAACCGCATAAGTTTGCGCTTGCCGATACCGAAGCTCCTCGTGGAGAAGACGTTCATTGGACGATGACAGGCGACAATCAGAAGGTTTATCGTTGGCGTGCTAAAGCGGCAACGTATAGTAACTGGCCTGTTCTGCGGAGCATGTTCCGTGGCAATACGATTTCGGATGCGGCGTTAATTGTCGGGAGTATCGATCCTTGCTATTCCTGCACAGAGCGCGTGTCGGTTGTTGATGTTAAAAAGCATACGGAACAAGTTGTATCCAAACAGCAACTGGAAAGTTACTGTCGCAANNAAGCCTGAACACTCTTCTGTGAATTGCATTGCGTGTGGTGCGTGCGCAACTGCGTGTCCTCCTAACGCAATTCAGATGCAGGTAGATACCAAGGCAGGAACGGTGACCTGGTCGATCAATTATGGTCGGTGTGTCTTCTGCGCTCGTTGTGAAGAGGTATGTCCGACGAAGGCTATTAAACTTTCGAAAGAATTTGAGCTTGCCGTTATGGACAAGAACGACTTGGAAGAAACGGCGACGTATCCGCTTCAAGCGTGTACGGAATGTGGTACCTTCTTTGCTTCTGAAAAAGAGGTCGATTATGCCGCACGGGTACTTTCGGAGGGCAGCAATGATGATGAAGCCAATCAGGCAGCTGCTCTGGTGAAAATTTGCCCAGCGTGCAAGCAGAAGCACGATGCGTATCGGGCAAAGCAACGTTCCGAAACCTTAGGGGGTCTGAAATGATTATCGATCATAATGTACCCGAGGGTTTGCAACATCGTCTTGATAAAAAGACGCTTGATGAAAGCGTTACCAAAGGTAAGCTAGCGCTTCTTAATGACATCAAACGGTCGGTATATATTTACCGTGTCGACTGTGGTGGTTGTAACGGTTGCGAAATCGAAATTTTTGCAACCATAACGCCAGTCTTTGATGCCGAGCGCTTAGGCATTAAGAACACGCCAAGTCCGCGTCATGCCGATATCCTTGTGTATACCGGCGCGGTAACTCGTGCAATGCGTATGCCAGCGCTGCGCGCTTATCAAGGTGCGCCTGATCCTAAACTTGTTGTTTCCTATGGTGCCTGTGGCTGTACGGGCGGGATCTTCCATGATAATTACAGTGTATGGGGAGGGACGGACAAGCTGTTTCCCGTGGATGTTTATATTCCGGGTTGTCCTCCATCACCTGCGCAAACGATTTATGGATTTGCAATTGCGCTCGGTGTTCTTGGCCAAAAGCTGCATCATAAAGATGAGGTTGCTGCACCTGGTGAACAGGCGGCTATTCCTTTTGCAGATATCCCTTATAAGGTGCGTATTGCCATCGAGCAAAAGGCGCGCTTGTATTCAGGATATCGTTTTGGCCAGGATATGTCGGATGAATTTATGAGCACGCTTGAACAAGGTGGTCCAAGCGTTGTCGCTAATATTTCTGAACTTATCAGTGTGCAAAATGATCCTCGCCGTGCTGAGGTATATACGCATCTCAGGGATGAGTTATGCACCATGCTTATTGGACCAGATCAATATCAGAAAGATCTTAAGGCTGCTTTGAGCTCGGTTGTCGCTTCGGGCGATGATCGGACGAAGGAAGAATTGAGATCGAAGGTGAACCATCGATAAACACCATCGGAGATGATACGACATTTGATGACGGGCGCACTGCGCCCGCATCGGATGCTCGTGGATCGTCCGTGGGTCGATCCCATGATTCGTACCAAGAACTTATTCCCGAAGCAGCCTCGACCGCTCCGGACTCCCGTATGGTAGAGGGCTATGCATACCCTGTCGCGCGATCCGGCGTCGACCTTAGCGCATTCACGAGCGTTGAGGGCGATGCCCAGCGTGATGCGCAAATGCGTGAGATTAACGGCGAAAAGGTAGTGTTTTATCGACTATCGCGAAAGTTTATTGACGAGAGTAAGAATACTCCTGATAAAAACGTTGACGATGTCATGTATTACACGCTTGCTGTTGGCCATCATACTGGGGTGATTGATTGTTTTGATGAGAGTCTTACCTGCTCGATCGATGAATATCAGTCGATTGTTGCGCTCATTAATGATGAAGATGCGGCGTATAAGCTAAATGGCATCGTTCGCAGTGGTGAGATCCAAGTTGGCTTGGCGGATGTACCCTTACTCCGCCAAGCTCTCGAGGATGCACGTGATGCAACGGACCAGAATGATAAGGCGACCCAGCAGATCTATAGCTGGATTCGGAGCTTTTTGGAGACGCTTGATGCAATCGAGCGGACACCAGCGATTTATCTGATGGGAAGGAGGCGTGCTTCATGATGCGAAAAGTAGTTTTCACGGTGGGAGCAGTTTTGCGAGGTGATGACGCCGCAGGACCGATGCTTGCAAAGATGATGGTTGATGAACCAATTGCAGGTTGGGATGTTGTTGACGGTGGTCAAATGCCCGAAGATGATTTGGGCTATATCAAGCAGGTCAAACCAGACGTTCTTTTGCTTGTTGATGCTGCGGATATGGGGCTCAAGCCAGGCACTGTGCGTGTTTTGGATGAGGATTCAGTCTCGAGCGATTTTATGTTGACGACTCATTCACTGCCGTTGAGCTTTTTGCTTAAAGAGCTTTCGACGTGTTGCGGTACGGTGGTATTCCTTGGAATCCAGCCAGCTCAAATAGAATTCTTTGGCTCGTTGACACCTGAAGTTCTCGATGCCGTTAAAGCTATCTATCAGCATCTTGCGGATGGTGCATCATTCGCTGATGTGAAATCCGTATACGACGATGTGCGTTCAGATGATTGTGCGGTGGACTAAGTTCATACGTTTATTTAAGGCTTGTATCAATGAGTCGCTGGTGGTTTGCGCGTAGATTCTAAGGTATTGCATACATTGGTAATAGCTTGCGCCGAGGGAGCTCTTGCCAATGAGAAGTTGAATCAATGGAAAACCGCGGCAATGAAAGATGAGAGGAATGAGATCATAATGGAGATGGAAAAGAAAGACGTGCAGGCGCTTAAGCCAGACTGTCTGGCTCCTGCAGCGATCGAAGCGAAAGCCGAGACCGTAGCGATCGGAAAGACCAATCTTTCTACAGGTCGTTGTTTTGCTCTATCCATCCTTGCCGGTATGTTTATTGGCATGGGTGCGTTGTTTATGCTGTTTGTCAAAGCTGATTCAAATCTGTCATTTGCTCCGTCACAGATATTGGGAGGCTTGTGCTTCTCCCTTGGACTGATCTGCGTTATCGTTGCTGGCGCTGAGCTGTTTACCGGCAATGCTTTGATGATTTGTGCCAAGGTGAGCGGAAAGATTTCCTGGGGCGGTTTGGCAAAGAACTGGGTTCTTGTTTGGGTTGGCAATTTTATTGGTTCTTTGATCCTCGTATTCATCATCGTGATGTGCAATAGTGCTTCGTTTGATAGCGGTGCAGTTGGAAACGCGATGATCAATACGGCGTATTCAAAGATTAATCTGCCTTGGATGACCATTTTCTTCCGTGGCATTATGTGTAATATTCTCGTCTGCTTGGCCGTGTGGATGGGCTTTGGCGGTCGAACAGTAATTGATAAGATCTTTACATCAATGATCCCTGTTATGGCTTTTGTTGCATGCGGCTTTGAGCACTGTGTCGCAAACATGTTCTTCCTGCCTATGGGCGTTGTAACGCTTAATACGGTTGGCTATACGGGAACAACGGACATCGATAAGATCAATGCAGTCGTTACTGCTGGTGGTGCACTGTTTAACATTAGCGCATCAACCTTGGGCAACATTGTTGGTGGCGCGTTGTTCATTGGCGGATTGTATTGGATTGCTTATCACAAGAAGCAGGCAAATAAGTAAGTAGCGTAAAAGAGCTGAGTAAGAATGCATGTCCCGGTTGTCGAGTCCTTGCGAAACGTAGGGGCTCGACAGGGGGATGAGTTGTTGGACGGAAGTCGAGTGGACACGCACGATTGCTTGTATGGCAGTGGACGTAGGAAAAAAATATGCGCATCAGCGAAACCGATGCGCAATGACGTAATACGATGTTCTCTTTGATGTATACATGAAACGATAATTCACTGATGCGTTACTTACATTATTAATGTTCGCTTCATCAGCGGTTTATCGAATGAAAGTATTTGTTCACCACGGAGAGCATTACGAGCAACCATAAGACAGTCTACGTAGTCGAGCATACTTGATCCGAAGAGGCGCGAAGCATAACGAACGACGTCTTCGTCGACGACATTGATATCGTTAAGCAACTCGTCGAGCGTATATCCAATTTGAGTACGAGGTACGCGATAAACATCACGTAATGATACGGCAACTCGGGCAAAGATCTCGGGGTAGGTATAGGCTTCGCCCGTCGAAATAACTGTGCATGCTTCTTTGAAGTAGCGTTTGTCGTCTTCGAGTACGTAACGAAGAATTACTGTTTCATCGATTAAACGTTGCATATTTATCACTCAGCGATCGTATCCAGGCTTCACGTTCAGATTCGCGCAATTCATGATGAGCATACACACGCAAAAGGCCCTGCGCTTTCATAAGACCTTTGCCGATGGACACCGTAGGACGAAAAGGGTAGCCATGCGAGATGATGCTTTGTCTAACAAAAACACGTGTTGCTTCCGAAAGACTCGAGCCCATGTTGCCATAAATGGTTTCCGCCTGTGTCTTGTCCTCGGGATCAATGCGAACATGTAGAATGGCATCTTTTCCCATAGGTGACCTCCTTATAGATAGACGGTCAATGTGTCACTATTGTAATACAAATACGGCATAAAGGAAAGCAAAAAAGAGGTACGAGCACCGCGTTGGCGTTATGAATCAGATCTAACCACTTGAACAGACGAAGCAGCACAAGAGCGGTAGGAGACAAACCATGTATGATGAAATGACGATCGATCGTACAAGGAATAGCGGGAATCTCGAGAACGCGCAACGGAACACATACACCACTGTGTCACCGACGGATTCTCTGTCAGTGCCGAATGAATCATCATCGGACACGCAACCGATGTCGGATGAGCCTGCGTTTTCGAACACGTTGTTTTCTTTTGAGGGCTCGCCATCGTCATACGAATCTCAACAGCGTCTGGAACAATCAGCTTTGTCTGATCAGCCGCTATCGACATCGACACGTGTGCACTCACGCGTCGACCGTGGTTATGCCGAAGTTCCTGACTGTCTGTGCGTCTCTCATGGCAAGGATGGGTCGGTGCATCGTCAGCGTCAAACCGAGCATGTTGCGCTTGAAGTTCCGATGGCGCTTTCGTTCAATGGCATCTATTTTACGGTTCTATCGTGCACTCCTGCTGATCTCGAAGACCTTGCGGTAGGTGCGGCGTTTTCGTCGGGAGTTATAACTTCGATTGATGATGTTGTTGCCATTCATGTCGACCGACTCCGCGAGTCATGTGCTGTTGATATTACGCTTCAAAAAGGGTTGAGTCCTAAGGCATCATCCTTGCGTAAGTCGTCGGTCTCAGGATTTTCACGTTCAATGGTGACGTTCAATTTACCGAGCTACTATCCTGCTCATATGGCGCACGTTCGTGAATGCGAGCCTATCCCGTATCAGGCCATCTGGGCAGCTTCCCGTGGACTTGATCAACGTCAAAAAGTGCGAAGCTATACGGGTGCCACGCATGCGGCAGCATTTGTTGATCGCAAAGGAAACTTTTTAGCGCTTCGCGAAGATGTTGGGCGACACAATGCGCTTGACAAACTGATCGGCTGTCTTCTCAAAGAACGCATGGACCCGCTCTCGGGTTTTGTCTTTTTATCGAGCAGGTGTGCGCTTGAACTTGTGAATAAGGCTATCCATTTTGGCGTGAGCGTTATTGCTACCGTGTCTGCACCAACGAGTTCGGTTATCGGTTATGCCGATGAAGCAAATGTGACACTTTGCGCATTTGCGCGTGGGGAGCGTTTTACTATCTATACGCATCCCGAGCGTATTAAAATCGATTGATGTATCGTACGGAGTAGTGTGATTACTCTGCCATGGAAACATAATCAAGATACAGATATGCCGACGCTCGATATGGTGCCGCTATTCGTTATTGCGGCCGTAATCGGTGTGGTTGCCGGTTTTGGGAGCGTCGTGCTCAACGTTTGTGCCGATCAAGCTGCGATGTGTTATCAAGAACATCAGTGGCTTGTCTTTTTCTTACCGCTTATCGGATTAGTTGAAGTCAAACTATATCAAGCTTGTCATCTTGCGTTTACTACGGGGACTGTTTCGGTTATTGCCCTCCAACGAAAGAGTCTTCCTATTCCTCTATTGCTTGCTCCAGCTATTCTTGCGTGTAGCGTTTTGACGCTGCTTGGTGGAGGATCGGTTGGCAAAGAGGCAGCAGCCTTACAAATGGGTGCATCCCTTGCATGTGCGATAGGAGCACTTCGGTCGCATTTTACCTGTTTTGGCACTATTCACCGGTATGATGTGGCAATTCTCTGCGGATCTGCAGCGGCTTTTTCTTCTCTTTTACGAGCTCCAATCGCAGCATTTTTGTTTGTGATCGAAGTTGCTCGTCCTACTCATCATCCGATTAAAATGCGCCATGTTATTGCGATTCTTTTGGCGTCACTGTTGGGATATGCTGTTGCTCGTGGTTGTGGTGAGCCTGCTCTTGGCTTAACAATTACTCCCTCTATCCTTGCTCCTACCGTAGGGGCAACTGCAGTATTTGCCCCGCTCGCAGCGTGCGTGGGTATCGCCTTCGTTTTGCTATTACGCCTTGTCCACACCGTAGCTCATACATGGATACAGCGTCCATGGGTTCGTGTGCTGTGTGGCGCCGGACTTGTTATTGTCCTCTATCTGACAATGGGACTTGCAGATTATGGCGGGACGGGGGATGTGCAGATTACTGCAGCGCTGCAAGGTTCTACATCTTATTCCTGGGGATTTGCGCTAAAGGCTGTGGTAACTATTGCCTGTCTTTCGTTTGGGATAAAGGACGGCGAAATTATGCCCTGCATGGCGATAGGGGCGATGGCAGGCTGTTCGTTTGCGTTTCTTACGGGCAACGATCCCCAACTATTTGCAGCGCTTGGTCTGCTTGCAGTGTTTGCAACATGCGCTCATTGTCCTATTGCTGCAATCGCATTGGGAATTGAATGGTTTGGCTGGGCTGCTTTGCCTCTATACGTGATTGTCTGCGCTGTTGCGTTTCCTCTTTCACGTTCTTGTAGCTTTTATGATCGCGCGACATGGGATATCCCTCTGCCATCTTGGCTGGCTAGAGGAACGTCGCAGGATTGCTAATCGGAACGTTGCACAAGGCACTTCTATGACGATAATGAATGATGCTCTGATCATTGGGTAACGAGCGGATTTATGAACGCGGTTAGTAACGGTTCGGTGCTACAATGAGCACGTTGCTTTTTTGGGTTGGCAATTCTGCGGCTGACCATGTTTTTATACGATTACATCGTATCTAGCTACTCTGCATACATAGCGTTATATCAACGCTTTCAATGTACACAATTCTGCATTTGAATAAGAGACACATACATAGTGTCTTCTTGCAATAAATTCTGCATTTGTATAACTTTCTGCGCTCTAAACCATTGCATGGAGTAAGGAATATGCATGAATGAAATTGACGTTAATGACGTCGCCTTTTCCTATGGAGGAGAGGTCATACTAAAAGACTTATCTTTTAGCGTGCAACAAGGCGATTTTCTTTGCATTTTAGGCGAATCCGGATGTGGAAAAAGCACCCTTATGCGTCTGCTCGCAGGGCTGGATTTCCCTCAATCTGGCACCGTTAAAACCGCAGGTCATCCTGTGCAAGGACCAGGGCTTGATAGAAGCGTTGTCTTCCAAAATTACGATTTGTACCCGTGGTTATCAACGGGTGCGAATATGGTTCTTACTATGAAACAAAACTTTAGGGACAAAAGTAAAGGCGAACTCAGATCTCTTATTGAACAAAGTTTTGAGAGAGTCGGGCTCGAAAAATCCGTTTTCGATAAATACCCAAATGAATTATCAGGTGGCATGCGTCAACGTTGTGCACTTTGTCGTGCGCTTGCTCTCGATTCATCAATTATGCTGATGGATGAACCATTTGGAGCACTTGATGCTATTACAAGGAATCGGTTACAAAATCTAATTATTGATCTTTGGGAACGCGAGACACCCAGAAAAACGGTTGTTTTTGTAACACATGATGTAAACGAAGCTTTGTATCTTGCTACAAAAATAATTGTACTGGGGCAAAAGCCTAGCAAGGTTATTTATTCATGCGAAATTCAGCGGCATGAACATCTTTCGCACGAGGACATTCTTGATGACGAACGTTTTAAATCAATCAGGCAAGACATACTCGATGCTCTAGCCCACAACACACAAGAGAAAGTTAAAGAATATGAATACTGCAACTAACAGCGAACAACTATCAACACTACTTACGAGGCGTAGCTTTATTGCAGGATTAGGGGTGGTAGGTCTTACCCTTGCGACAACGTCACTTGTGGGCTGCTCAGGGTCATCGTCTACTTCGGGATCTACATCGGGGACATCGGGCAAAAACTATGGTTGCATTAAGGTTGGAACCAATCCTGGAACAGGAAATATCTTCGGTTATATTGCTGTTGATAAAGGATTCGATTCAGATGAGGGCTATACCACCGAGTTCTCTGATTTCGATAATTCAACTGACGCGCTCAATGCACTCCAAGCGGGAAAGATTGATGTGGGCGTGAACTTTGGTACGGCGGCTCCGTTAACGTTTGTTACTAAAGGGGCCGATTTCGTTATTTTTGGCGGCTATGTTTCGGGTGGAATGCCTGTATATGCGCAACAGGATTTTGTATACAACGGTCCGGAATCGTTCAAAGGCAAAACAGTGGGGACCGCAAGGATGTATACGCCCGATATTATTTGGCGTGGTGCAATGAAAGATGCGGGAATAGATCTGGATAATGACCTCAAGATTGTAGAGTTCAAAAAGCCTTCCGAAGTTCTTGCAGCAGTAATTGCAGGTCAAGTTGATGTAGGTGTTGCAACAAATTCAACGTATATTGGGGCGATGCAAGCAGGACTTAAGGTTCTGTGCTGGACCAATGATCTTGATCCAACGGCCGTATGTTGCAGACAAGTGGCAGATGCATCGTGGCTTAGTGAGAATCCTGACCGTGCCATTGCTTATCTTAAGTCGTTGATTCGTGCCGAGCAGGTTCTTGAAGAAGATTCTGATTTTGCGGTCACGTCGTTTGCATCTCATACCAATATTGACGAAGATGCGGCACGGCAACTTTTATTTGAGACACATCAAGAATTATGGGTCGATCCAAAGAGTAATGGCGTCGAAAAAATGTGGCAAGAATTGAAGGACCTCAATTACATCGATGCTGGTGACATTAATGTTACCGACCATATCAATATCGATCTGTACCAGAGAGCACTCAATGAATTACGAGAAGAACATCCCGAAATGTCTGAATATTTGGATACACTTCAGACACGCTATGACTCGTACAATAGCAACTTGCTCAATGCTTAAAGGTGGCACATGCTATGAGTACAACTAAGCAAGGGTTTTTAAAACGCTTTTTCAAAAACTATTGGGGGACCATAGCTTTTGTCCTTGTCGTTATTGTTGGCTATGCTATTGCAACGGACGGTACAGGGTTTCTCAACAAGGTATTTTTTCCGAGTTTAAGTTTGGTAACTCAGGAAATGCTTGCATCAAGCGATCAGCTGTTTGATTGTTTTGCAAGTTCAATGGGGTTATTGATACCTGGTTTTGCACTTGCTCTTGTGACTGGCGTTTTGTTTGGACTCCTTGTCGCAATGCATCCAGCGGTAAAGCGTAATGCCAAACCTATCATTTTCTTTTTGGCTCCTATCCCTCCATCGATTTTGACACCGTATCTTATTGCGGTCATGCCGACTTTTTATTGGTCGTCAGTTGCCGTAATTTTCCTTGGATGTTTTTGGCCGATACTTGCTGGAACAATTGATGGTGTAGCAACAATTGAACAAGGCTATTTAGATAATGCCGCCGTACTTGAGCTCAAGGGTCCAAAAAAGTTGTTTTATGTGGTTTTGCCCGCTGCGGCCTCTCATATTTTGAGCGGGGCTGACATGGCCTTGAACTTCTCGTTCATCCTCCTTGTCGTTGCGGAAATGCTCGCAACCGATTCGGGCCTTGGCTACTTTGTTCAGTACTATGCAGATTTTTCTGATTATCCCCGAGTAATTGGTGGGCTGATCTTTATGGCTATTGTTGTCGTTGCCATCAAATCAATCTTTGAACTCATTAAGAGGAAAGTCCTGTTCTGGAACCT
Source organism: Eggerthellaceae bacterium UBA5808 (assembly GCA_002417975.1). Classification (GTDB taxonomy): domain Bacteria; phylum Actinomycetota; class Coriobacteriia; order Coriobacteriales; family Eggerthellaceae; genus UBA5808. The sequence continues at coordinate 7,490 of DIDE01000001.1, read as the reverse complement.
CAACGATAGAGAAAGCAAACAGGTTCAATTATGAAAAAGATAAGAATAGGCTGCGGCTCGGGCGGATGTGCATACGAGCGTATAGAACCTGCTATTGAATTGGTGTGCAAGGGCAACATTGACTATCTAGTTTTTGAATGCTTGTCGGAGAGAACAATCACGGATGCTCAAAAGGATCGTATCGCCGATCCTGCTAAAGGATACAATCCAATGCTTCAGGAACGTATGAGCCGCATTTTGCCTCTTATGCGCGACCATGATTTTAAAATTGTTTCGAATATGGGTGGCGCAAACGCTCCCGAAGCAGTACGACAAATTGAAGCAATCGCTAAAGATCTTAACGTGTCTGTAAAAATTGCCATGGTAGAGGGAGATAACATTCTTCCCTCTATTCATGCATATGATGCGATTCCTCTTTTTGATGCGGATGGATCAATCGTACGAGATAAGGATGGGCACGAAAAGCATCTCGAAGATTTGCAACATGTGCTATCTGCAAATGTTTATCTTGGCTCTGCGGCAATACGACAGGCGCTTGATGAAGGTGCCGATATTGTCGTAACGGGACGTGTTGCAGATGTCTCTCTTTTTATGGGGCCATTGCTCCATGAATTTAACTGGTCAGACAATGCTTTTGATCTTAGGGGCCAAGGACTGCTAACCGGCCATCTTATGGAATGCTGTACGCAACTGACGGGCGGCTGCTACGCCGATCCAGGTGTTAAAGACGTCAAAGGTCTTGCGCGATTAGGACATCCTATCGCTGAGGTAAGCGAAGACGGTGCGGTCCTGTTTACTAAAGTTGAGGGTAGCGGAGGATTTGTAAGTGTCGATACCTGCAAGGAACAGATGCTTTATGAAATTGGTGATCCAAGTTGTTATCTAACTCCTGACGGGATTGCTGATTTTTCTCATGTTTCGTTCGAACAAGTTGGTACTGATCGCGTGCGTGCAACAGGTGCGACATCACGTCTTGCTACGGATACGTACAAGGCAAATGTTGGCTATTTAGATAGTTATCTTGGCGTTGGTGCAATTAGCTTTGGTGGTTCAACGGCGCTTGATCGTGCTCGACTCTGTGCTGACGTTGTCCAGGGACGATGGCACATCCTTGGTCTCAAGCCTCTAGAAAAGAGAATCGATTTTATTGGATATGATTCTTTGTATGGTGAAACCATCGCGCGTACTTATGAGCAACGTGCGTCATACGACATTCGTTTAAGGATTGCCGTGCGCGCTTCTTCTGAAGAGCAAGCCAAACTGTTGATTAGAGAAATGCAGTGTTTGTATATCAATGGTCCTGCAGGTGCGGCTGGGATTAGGACGCATATTGAGCCGTCTATATCGTTAGCATCGATATTGGTCCCTTGCGCAGATATCGGAATTGGTACAGTGAAGATTCGGGAGGTTTAGATGAAGCTTAGAGACATCGCGCATATCAGGACTGGTGATAAAGGGAATGTTTGCAATATTGCAGTCATTCTTTATGATCCAGTGAATTTTGATGCTTTGAAAGCGAAGTTAACGTCTTCGGTCGTCAAAAACTTCTACTGCGAACAATGTCGTGGAGAGGTTAAACGATACGAGGTTCCGTCAATTGGAGCGCTCAATTTTGTGCTGTCGAACGCTCTTGATGGGGGAGTCACGCGAAGTTTGGCAATCGACCGACATGGGAAATCGCTCGGAATGGCGTTGGGGGAGCTTGAGCTCTAACTTATGACTAATGAGTGATTGTCTACTGGCTACATCTTTCGGTAACAATGAATGCAGTGCCAACGTATCCACCGGAATCGCGTGTGAGAAGAAAGTATTCTACATCAGCGTGATCTCCAACAGAAGGTCGAAGGCGCCAGCTAAAAAGTTGTCGCGATAGTTTGCCAAAAACTGCTACTATGGTTTGTATCGGTGATAAATGCCATGATTTCATAGTTTTGTCCTAGTTCATGGTTCTGCCATTTGTCTACGGTGCAGGTTAGCTTACCTATGTGCTTAGCGGGTACTTATATCATAAAGCATAGTACGCATATCATATAAGAGTTAGCCTCAATCCTTCTTCCGAATTCGTATTTTATTCTGCATAGTGTGTCCTATAGGTTGCATGACGAGATGCATGCCCCCGGAGTTTCCGCAGCTTATGCGGTAAGCGTGATAGGCAACGTGTCGTCATCATTGTGAGTATAAGGAGCGATCCATCATGGATATGAAGGTTGATGCATTGGGCGATGCATGTCCGTTGCCTGTCGTTAAAGCGAAGCAAGCATTGAACGAGATGGGAATTGGAACCCTTGAGGTTCTCGTTGACAATCAGACTGCAGTGCATAATTTGGAAAACCTTGCAAAAGATCACCATTGCACGTCGACGGTTGATACTCCCAAAGATGGAGTGTTTGCTGTGCATATTGTCCAAACGGAGACGCCAAAGCAGCAGGATGCTACAGCTCCAGCGACGCAGAATCCTGTGGTTGTTATATCGTCTGCGACGATGGGATCGGGCGACGATGAACTGGGCACTACGCTTATGAAGGGATTCATTTTTGCTCTAACGCAACAGGATCAATTACCTAAAACTGTGCTCTTTTATAATGGCGGTGTTCGTCTGACATGTGAGGGGTCTTCTTCGCTCGATGACCTGCGTGCCCTTTCAGAGGCGGGCGTTGATATCTTGAGCTGCGGTACGTGCCTTAAACATTATGGACTTACCGATCAACTTGCTGTTGGCGATGTTACTAACATGTACGTTATCGCCGAAAAGCAATTGCAGGCAAGCGTTGTCGTCCGTCCGTAAATCAATGCTATTCATCGAGGAAGACATCCGCCATGATCTACTTTGATAATGCGGCGACAACGCTGATGAAACCACCTAGCGTTCCCCAGGCGGTCGCTCAGGCGATCACCTCTTTTGGGGGCGTTGGACGCGGCGCACATCAAGCGTCTATTGCTGCTGGTACAACGGTATATCGTGCGCGTGATGCGATTGCTTCTTTATTCGGCTGTACCGATCCACGTCGTGTTGCGTTTAGCGTAAATGCGACGGCGAGTCTTAATGCGGCGATACGGGGAATGCTCCACTCGGGTGATCATGCGATTACAACGGCAGCCTCTCATAATTCGGTGCTTCGTCCTTTGTACTATCAGGTAGATCATCAGGGTGCAGAATTGTCCGTGCTTCCTGTTGCTCGCGATGCGTCGATCGACTATGACGCATACGTTCGTTTATTCCAACCAAATACGCGTCTTGTTGTGCTCACTCATGCATCCAACGTAACAGGTGATGTTTACGACGTTGCGCGTATGGCGCGTGTCGCCCATGAACATGGGGCATGCGTTGTTCTTGATTGCGCTCAGACGGCGGGGTCAATTTCGGTCGATATGAACAAACTCGGTGTTGACGTGGCAGTATTCACGGGACATAAGGGTTTGTTCGGTCCGCAGGGAACGGGCGGAATGTGCGTGTCAGAGCATACGACAATTCCTCCCTTTATAGTTGGTGGGTCAGGAATTCGTAGCTATGATCGCGCTCATCCTCCTGTTATGCCCGAGGCACTCGAAGCGGGAACGCTCAACGCTCACGGTATTGCGGGATTATTAGCTGGTGTTGAATATCTGCAACAAACAGGTATCGAGACGCTTCACGAACGTACATTGGCATTGACTCAGCGGCTTGAGGTAGGAGCAGCATCAATTAATGGAATCAAATTATATGGTGGGCATGCGGGACATGATCGATGTGGCATTGTTGCGCTTAATGTAGGCGATTGTGATTCTGCTCGCGTGAGCGACATGCTGAGCAACGATTACGATATCGCTACACGTGCGGGTGCTCATTGCGCGCCGCTTATGCATCAGGCTCTTGGGACGGAGCATCAAGGACTTGTACGAATGAGTCTTTCTAGCTTCAACACCGAACAAGAAGTTGATGTGGCGCTTAATGCCCTTGAAGATATTGCGCACATTGTGTTTCCGCCATCAGCGAATCAGTGTGCGGTGCCTACGAAAGCAGCCGATAACCAAAGTGCTCCGTTTGCGGAGGCGGCGAATAACTAATGCGACAAAAAAGTAAAAAGCTTGTCATTACGTTTGACTCGACAGCGGATGCAATGGCAATGGAATGTAGTGCGCAGAGCAATGGTATCCCAGGTCGTATTATTCCTGTTCCTTCGGAGATATCGGCAGGATGCGGCATGTCGTGGTGTGCCGATGAATGTGACGCGCCCCGTGTCCTATCTGACGTAGAAAATCATGCTATTGCATACCTCGGAATTCACTATTTGATGATGTACTAAGTGCGATGCGGCTATATGCGATAGCGCTATGCGTACGTTAACAGTTTGTGCGAGCTTTGCGCATGACGACAACATGAATCTCGGCACATGGATATGCCACTCTCGATAGAGGAGAGAATCAATGGAACAGCACTATATGGGTATCGATGTTGGATCGACGGCTACGAAAGCAGTTGTAATCGATGATGCAAAAAACATCGTAGCAACCAAGTTATGTCCTACGGGATTTTCTGGTATTGATGCTGCTCAGCGTGTTGCGGATTCCTATGCTCAAGACGGTATTAATGTTGCTGATATTCCTGTTGCAGCAACGGGGTACGGTCGTGTCTCTGTCCCTTTTGCGGATCACGTTATAACCGAAATAACGTGTCATGGCCGTGGTGCTGCCGCGCTCTTTGGCGCTGATGGAATTGTCATTGATGTTGGTGGACAGGATACCAAGATCATTCAGGTATGCAATGGAAGTGTCAAAAAATTTGCGATGAACGATAAATGTGCTGCTGGTACGGGTAAGTTTCTTGAGGTTATGGCTAACCGTATGGGTGTGTCGCAACAGAATTTATCGGAGCTTGCGCGCCAAGGAGCTCCAACTACTATTTCTTGCACGTGCACGGTATTTGCCGAAAGCGAAGTTATTTCGTTAATCGGACAGGGGCGTAATCGTGCTGATATAGCACAGGGTGTTATTGAATCGGTCGTCGTGAGGGTGGTGTCGCTGGCAGCTCAAGTGCCAGGATCACCTTATTTCCTTACGGGTGGCCTTTGTGAAAATGAATATATTGTCGAAAGACTCAGCGCTCATCTTCATCAGCCTGTTACCACGCTTCCGCAAGCACGGTATGCCGGTGCATTGGGCGCGGCGCTTTGTGCGCGCGATCGATCAAAGCGCTAAAGGGAACAATCATCTTATACAAGGAAGGGTGTTCTAATCATGGCCGGACAAACTACGATCGAACAGTTGCCAACAACGTTCGAGGAGTTTAACGAAAAGCGAAAAAAGAGTTTTATGAAGGTCAAGGATTATCGAGAACAGGGTGGGCATATTGTTGGCTTTCTCTGCTCATATACGCCGCTTGAATTCATTGATGCGGCGGGTGTAGCGGCAGTCGGCCTGTGTGGAATGAGCGATGAGACCATTCCTGCGGCTGAAACGGTACTGCCATCGAATCTTTGTCCGTTGATTAAGTCGACGTATGGGTTTGCTCTTACCGAAAAGTGTCCGTTTACGTATTTTAGCGAACTCATCGTAGGGGAAACGACGTGCGACGGTAAAAAGAAAATGTATGAGTTGCTGGCTGATAAAAAACCCGTATATGTATTGCAGCTGCCTCAGGGACAAGGGCGTGCGTGGGCATCAGATGCGTGGTACGAAGAAATGCTTCTTTTTAAGAAAAAATTGGAAGAGACGTTTGGCCATACCATTACCGATGATGATTTGCGTCAGGCTGCGATCAATCGCAATGCGTTGCGTCGCGCACTAACCGATTTATATGAAGTTCAAGCATCGATGCCTCCTGCACTTCATGGGGTTGAACTTATGTCGACGCTCCTTTCAGGGACGTTTAGTTTTGACATCAAGGCGTTTACGCAGCAGATCAATGATCGAGTGCAGTCGTGCCGTCGCGAGCTTGAGAAGGGGACAAATGCAGTTGATCCGTCGGCGAAGCGCATTCTGCTGACGGGCTGTCCATCGGGCGGACTTATCAAAAAGGTGGGCGAGACAATCGCGCGCAATGGTGGCGTGATCGTCTGTCTGGATGATTGCACGGGCGAACGGACGAATCGCATGCTTGTCGATCCCGAAGCCGACGATATTGTTCGTGAGATTGGCGATCGCTATCTTCGCATTAACTGTTCGGTTATGACGCCTAATGACGGTCGTATTGAACATACGCGCGAGATGGTTAAGAAATATCACGTTGATGGCGTTATTGATACGGTACTTACCGCATGCCATACGTTCAATGTTGAAAGTGCGCGTATGTCGGCGGCGATGGAACGCGATAACACTCCGTATATGAAGCTTGAGACTGACTATTCGCAAGGGGATTCTGCTCAGATTGATACGCGCATTGCTGCGTTTATCGAGACGATTTCATAGCGCGTTACGTTTATAACGTGCCATATTTATGAGCGAGTCCGTCAACCTGGCGAACTCGCTCATTCATTGATGCTATGTTTGTCGGCATTATTGATACGTTGGCTGACAGGTTTGCTTAATCGTTTGTAACGTATTCGATGCGAACGAATGCAACTACTATCTAATTGATATCATGCCGGCTGGTCCATCAAATACGGTACCAATGCGTGCCGCTTCTCGATGGGCAAGTACAGAAAAGGTGTTCGCAAACGCGTCCGCGTCTTTAGGAGCAACGGCAACAAGCAGTCCGCCGCTCGTTTGTGGATCGCAGAGCACACCCATGCGTGCGTCATATGTGGTTTGATCCATGGTCCCTTTAGGAACGAAAGGACGCGCCCACTCGATAATCGAGAACGTTCTTCCAGGGCGACAATAATCGGCGGAATAGTCATATACACGATCAAAGAGTGGTAGTGCGTCCCAATTAAGGCACGCTGCAACGCCACTTGCTTCGAGCATTTCGTGTGCATGCCCAACAAGTCCAAATCCTGTAACGTCAGTTGCGGCGTGAACGTCGACGGCTGTCATTGCTTGTGCAGCATGTGCATTAAGTTCCATCATGGAATCGATGGCAGGGCGCATCGATTGATCGTCTTCAAATCCAGCACGGAATGCCGAGTTAAGGATTCCTGTTCCGAGCTGCTTAGTGTAAAAAAGAACGTCACCAGGTTGTGCGCCCTTGTTGCGAATAATACGATGGGGGTCCACCAGTCCAAATACGGCAAGGCCATATTTTGGTTCTTCGTCGTCGATGGAATGCCCGCCCACGACAAATGCTCCTGCTTCTGCAACTTTAGCTGATCCTCCACGAATGACTTGAGCAACAACATCTGTTCCAAGTGAACAAGGGAAAGCAAGTATGTTAAGTGCGCAGACAGGCCGGGCGCCCATCGCATAGGCGTCGCTTAATGCATTAGCTGCGGCAATCGCACCAAATTTGTAGGGGTCGTCGACAACCGGGGTAAAGAAATCGACGGTCAAAACGGCTGCTTGTGTATCGTTGAGACGGATAACGGCTGCATCGTCGCTTGTGTCAAAACCAAGCATGATATCTGATCGTGCAGGTG
>DIDE01000002.1 GCA_002417975.1 Eggerthellaceae bacterium UBA5808 | reverse complement strand
TTACGGAGTGCATCAATCTCTGCACCCTTTTTACCGATTACCACACCAGGACGAGCCGTGGTGATGATGATCTTGATCTTATCGCCGGCACGCTCAATCTCGACCTTAGAGACGGCGGCACGTTTAAGATACCCATCGAGGAACTTGCGAATCGCGAGATCATTCTCGAGCGTCTTAGCATAATCCTTATCTGAATACCAACGGCTGCGCCAATCTTCGATAACACCGAGACGGAAACCTGTTGGGCTGACTTTCTGACCCATGTGCTATGCCTCCTCTCGTGTTGCAACGGTGATCGTAATGTGACACGTACGCTTATTGATCCGTGAAGCCGAACCCTTAGCACGCGGACGAATACGTTTCATCGTTGGGCCTTCGTCGACATAGCAAGACTTGACTACAAGTTGCATTTGATTGACGTGCAGGTTGTTCTCAGCATTCGCGATAGCCGAATTGAGCGTCTTCTCAACAACTTCAGCGATCGCACGATCACTGAATGCAAGAATCTCACGAGCCCGAATAACGGACTTGCCGCGAATCTGATCAACGACGCTACGAGCTTTGCGAGAAGAGACGCGCACGTAGCGGGCAGTTGCCTTTGCTTCCATGTTCTGTCCCTTTCCTAGCTCTCAGCGACGACTTTGATCGCATGACCACGGAAAGTACGCGTTGGAGCGAACTCACCGAGCTTGTGACCAACCATTGACTCAGTAATATAGACAGGTACGTGTTTACGACCATCATGTACCGCGATGGTATGACCAACCATCTCGGGGAAGACGGTGCTCGAACGCGACCACGTCTTAATAACTTCCTTTTTGCCGGCGGCGTTCATCGCTTCAATACGAGCGAGGAGACGCGGCTCAACAAAAGGTCCTTTCTTTAAACTTCTGCTCACTTTAACTCCTTAACGTTCCTGCACTATTTCTTGCGACGACGGATAATCAGGCGACTCGACGGCTTCTTAGGATTGCGCGTACGATGTCCCTTGGTGGGAACGCCCCATGGAGTAACAGGATGACGACCAGCAGACTTATTCTTGCCTTCGCCACCACCATGAGGATGGTCGACAGGGTTCATAACCGTACCACGAACAGAAGGACGAATACCCTTCCAACGATTACGACCTGCTTTGCCGATCTTGATGTTCGCATGTTCGGCATTTCCGACTTCGCCGACCGTAGCGCGGCACGTTACGAGTACACGACGCATTTCTGAGGATGGCATACGCAGAATTGCGTAATCGCCTTCCTTGCCCATCAGCTGGATGCTTGTTCCTGCAGAACGAGCAATCGCTGCACCCTTGCCTGGCTGCAACTCGACGGCATGAATAAGCGTGCCGACGGGAATCGCCGAAAGAGGCATTGCGTTTCCTGGCTTGATGTCAATATCCTTGCCCGAAAGAACGGTGTCGCCAACGTTAAGTCCGCGAGGATAAAGAATGTAGCGCTTTTCGCCATCCGCATAGTTAAGAAGAGCGATACGTGCGCTGCGATTAGGATCGTACTCGACTGTCGCGACCTTGGCAGGTATCCCATCTTTATTGCGCTTAAAATCAATTACGCGATAACGACGTTTGTTGCCTCCACCTTGATGACGAGTGGTGATGCGACCGTTGTTGTTACGACCCGCTTTTTGGCTGAGCGGTCTGAGCAACGACTTCTCTGGGGTCGTCGTCGTGATTTCCGTATAGTCGGAAACCGTCTGGAAACGACGTCCAGGACTGGTCGGCTTAAATTGCTTTACTCCCATTTCTTTCCTTTCGTCGGCCCTTCAACCTGCAGTCACCTGCAAAAGTAAAGGTCCACTTTCATCGATGTGGTAAGCCCGATCGCCGCTTAACAAGCCGTTGGGAGAACGATTCGTTTACGACTCCGTGCTTTCCACGCGTCCGGGTGTATCCATACACTTTTAGACGCAAATTGATATTATAGATATAAATCACGGTTGATACAAGGACTGATTCCTTGGTGTGGAGGCCTTGTGCAGAAGGCATAGGCAGCAATATCGGGAGAAACAGCGAACATAGCTAGAGATTGCCCCCGCGTGACAATCGATACGCTATGATGCTTTATATGGAACAAGACTTACAACACGCGCAGCAGCATCCCCACCTCACTCCCGTTGAGTGTGGTACGTATGCTTTGCAAGAGTGGAATAAGATTGAGCAGGCGCGCAAAGCACAGTCTAAGGACTCTTCACATACTAACAAACCGTTAGATAAAAGTTCCGCGCACAATCAATACCCTTCAAACACGCAAAAGAGTTACGCTGGAATTACTACTAGCAACGATGACTCGACTCTTCCTTTATATCATTCGAACAATTCGTCAGAAGATAGCAAAGAGCATGTTTCAAATGATGCAACAATAGATATAGATAGCACAAAGGTACCAACTATCCTTGTTATACATGCATCAGTCGGAAGCGGTCACCGCAGTGCAGCTATTGCTGTTGCTCAATCTCTTGAGCATATACGTGATACACAAGAACCAGCTTTCCCCGATGGATCTCCTCTTGATCCGCAAACACGTATCGCCGTAATCGATATACTCGCATGGGGAGCACATGTATTTGATGGCGACCATACCGCTTCGATGTTTACAGGAGCAACACGCCCCTTTTACGATCTAACGTGGCGCTACTGTTTTACCGGTCGCTTGCTATGGTCAGGCGGGACGTTCCTTAACTACACACTATGGCGTAAATTTACACGATTCATCGCTTCGGTCAAACCAATTGCCGTCGTTGCTACTCATATTATGGGAGCAAATATGGCTGCTGGAGCACGAACGATCGCGAACCTTAATTTTCCTATCGTAAGCGTTCCAACTGATTACGAGACTGAAGGTTTATGGCCTCATAGAGCAACAGACTGCTTTTGCGTCGCAACAGAATCAATGGCCGAAACACTTCGTGCACGAAAGATTCCAGAAGAAAACATTGCCATTACAGGCATTCCTACGCGCATTGATTTTCAAAAAGAGTATGACTCCCAAACCGTACGGCAATCATTAGGACTCCCTGAAGATAAAAAGCTGGTTCTCGTTTTAGCAGGTGCTTATTTATCACAACCGTATGTACACTTCAGATCGGTTCTTGATAAAGCGCTCCCCATAATGCACAACCACGAAAACCTACACATGGTCATCGTTTGCGGTAAAGATTCTGAATATGCAGATCATGTTCAGAGCATATGCGATGAAGAAGGACTCACTAACGTAACAATTTATGGATACGTTTCTAAGATGGCACAGCTTATGGCCGCAAGCGATCTTATTGTTTGCAAATCAGGCGGACTTACTGTTACCGAATGTCTCTGTGCTCATGCACCAATGATTCTTGTAGGTCGCGCCTACGGACAAGAAAAAGCCAATGTCAATATGCTCATTAATAATGGCGCAGCGCTCCACGTTACAACAGTTCGCGAGCTCATGGATGCACTTCATCAGGTTGCTTTACATCCTGAGAAAATTAGCACTATGCTTTTTAATGCAAACCTTATACGACGTCCAATGGCCGCACATGATATTGCACATATTGCGCTTGATCTATCAACACTTCCTCGTAACGAAGCTCATGGTTCACGCCCATCGCATCATTGGATTTTTAGCTTCTACTGGGGAAATAGACCCGCTCATCTTCGCTAATTACAATGTAGTTTCTGCTTACGTATACCGATCGTTCAGAAACCTTATATACGAATCCAGAAGAGAGCGTTATAAGCCAGATTCTACGTTATAAGCCTCAGAATCAGCCCAATATGACCAAAACGACCAATAAAGAAAGGGTCCCATCAAATGATGGAACCCTTTCTTCAACGTTCATCGATTGAAGTCGATGATACGCGGTCTATTTCTGAGGAGCGGCAAACAGCTCGATGCTGTCGCCATCCTTCAACGTGACCATTGCCTTTTTCCAAGGGCTGGTCTTGCCGACCTGAGCGCGCATACGCTTTGGCTTCGACTTAACGTTGGATGTATTGACCTTAACCACGGTTACGTCAAAAATTGCCTCTACAGCCTGTGCAATTTCAACCTTATTTGCACTCTTAGCAACCTTAAACGTATAGCGGTTGTCCTCCATCATATCGTAGCTATGCTCCGAGATGACAGGGCGAAAAATAACCTCGCGAGGATCCTTCATTATGCGAGCACCTCCTCGATGTGTTTCAGAGCGTCGGCTGAGAAAACGAGCGCTTTGTTATCAACAAAATCATACGTATTGCTCTCAGCAACTGCAATGCAACGCACCTGTGGCAGATTGCGGAAGCTCAGGAACG
>DIDE01000003.1 GCA_002417975.1 Eggerthellaceae bacterium UBA5808 | reverse complement strand
GGGATCCGCCCCGTCGTAGGATCATTAGCAATGGCAATCGGCTATTCGGTCGTCGTAGGCTGGATCGTCGCTTATACGTTTGGTGCCTTTTCTGGATCAACGATGGCTAATGATGACATCTCACAATTTGCCGCAGCATTCGGCTCTATGGCAACCCTGGGAGGAAACAATTTCTGGCAAATCATTGGCATGATTATCATCGGACTTATCTTGGCGCTCGGTATCGGAAACGGCATCGAGAAAGCAAACAAGGTTATGATTCCCTTGTTTTACGTCATGTTCATTGGGCTCGCAATCTATGTATCAACACTTCCGGGAGCAAGTGCTGGATATCAATACATATTTGTTCTTGATCCTCAAGGACTGCTCGATCCAATGGTGTGGGTCTTTGCACTTGGCCAAGCTTTCTTTTCGCTGTCGATTGCGGGTAGCGGCACCCTAATCTATGGATCATATTTAGACAAACGAGAGAATATTCCCTTTAGCGCAAAAATGGTCGCAATCTTTAGCGCTATTGCCGCAATGCTTGCAGCGCTTGTCATCATCCCCGCTATCGCAACAACAGGCGAGCAGCTCTCGAGTGGTGGTCCAGGGTTGCTCTTTATCTACCTTCCCAACATCATCAAAGGTATGCCTGGCGGACAGCTCATTCTGATAATTTTCTTTGTCGCCGTTCTCTTTGCAGGATTAACATCACTGATTAACTTATTTGAGACGCCAGTCGCTACACTGCAAGAGCTTCTACATCTCAAACGATCTGCAGCGGTCGCTATCATCATGGTTATAGGCGTAGCTATCGGTCTTTGTATACAAGGAATCGTTGCTGGCTGGATGGACTTTTGCTCGATCGTTGCTTGCCCTATTGGCGCGGCACTCGCTGGCATCATGTTCTTCTGGTTCCATTCCAAAAAAGATTGTCTCAAGGAAGTTAATCGCGGACGTACGCATCCGTTGGGCGCATGGTTTTATCCTTTAGGAAAATACGTGTTTTGCGGCGTGACGATTCTTATCTTTATCGTTGGCTGCATTATCGGAGGTATGTAATCCCGTCAGCTACGTATCAAAGGCGTGAAATCCTATAGATCAAAATGCCCTCTCTTCCAAAACATGCAGTCCGTCGTATACCTGACGGGCTGCATGTTTCTTGTTAGACCAATTCAATTTTTGTCGCGCAAACTAACTACGTCTAGAATCCATTGAGTCCACCAGCGGACTAAGCCCGCTATGTTGACTTGTTACTTTGGCTTATTTCCCTGCTATTTCTTAGTTACCCAATACTCATAATTACCCTATTGCTCGTTGCTCTGTGAGCGTATTTGCTGATAGCGTTCGCGCGCAACAACCTTAACGACAACTGATCCATCAGAAATCGTATCTCCTGCATCATCGTACGCGCGTACCGTCCAATAGCGATAGTCCCCTTCGGCATGGTCGAATGATGCCTCGCCATACAGCAATCCGCGTTTAGCACTTTTGCGATGTCTAACGGTGACACGCACACCAAAAGACAGCTCATCTGGTGTGGCCTGAGCTTCCGATCCCGCGCTTGCAACCGATTCCAACAGGGCAATCGTCGCACCACCATGAACAAACCCGTGCGGCTGAGCAACACGATCGCTGATGGGCATACGAGCAGCCACATGACGTGCGGAAACATCGGTAAATTCAATTCCAAGTGTTCCCATAAGTCCCGTGCAAAGCCGGGAATCATCCAATGGCAATGTTTTATCGACAACTGTATCCATAGACGAAGAGCTATGCGATGATTCATCTTCACTTTCGAAAGAAATTTCATCGTTAGATGGTTCTATCGATCGATAGAAACACGACGTATGTCCTGTATGACACGCTGGTCCAGCAGGCTCGACAAGAGCGAGCAGGGTATCGCCGTCGCAATCATAACGCAGGTCGACAAGACGCTGCGTGTTTCCACTCGTCTCTCCCTTGTGCCATAAGCACTTGCGTGATCGAGACCAGAACCAGGTGGTACGTTCCTTGATCGTTAGTTCAAGAGAATGACGATTCATCCAAGCCATCATCAGCACACTTCGCGTTAAGGCGTCTTGAACGATACAAGGGATCAAACCACGATCATCAAATTGCAACTCGTTATAGTTCATTCGCACTCCTCGTACGTTAGATAAAAGCACGTCATATCACACGCTTATCAGTCTGTCACCTGAATATGCAATCAATAACATATATGCCATCAAGCATTCGGCAACAACCGACCCGCAGTATACAATCAAAACCGATATGCAAAGCACAACCAACTTGTGTTTAATGAGCGCTAAAGTCGCACAGGAATACCCTGCGCCTTCAGATACGTTTTAACCTCACGAATCGAAAACGTACCAAAGTGGAATACGCTTGCCGCAAGCACAGCATCTGCTTCGCCTTCGATAATTCCTTCGGCAAAATGCTCGAGTTTCCCTACGCCTCCACTTGCAATCACCGGAATATTGACAGCACGAGAAACTGCACGCGTTAAGGGAATATCAAACCCTTCTTTGCTTCCATCACGATCCATACTGGTCAGTAGAATTTCTCCTGCACCACGTCGGGCTGCTTCGCACGCCCAAGTCACAGCATCCATCCCTGTTGCCGTACGACCACCGTGTACGTAGACCTCCCACGCATCACGAGACCCTGCAACGTGATGGGCGTCGATTGCACATACGATTGCTTGCGATCCAAATGCGCGTGCGGCACACGTTAACAACGTAGGATCAGCTACCGCTGCGGAATTAACCGAAACTTTATCGGCACCTGCGGCAATCATCGTCCGCATGTCATCTATAGTGCGAAATCCGCCACCTACGCAATACGGAAGATGTAGTTCCTCGCTCGCACGACTCGCCATATCAACCGTAGTCTTTCTGCCTTCACTCGTAGCAGTAATATCCAAGAAAATGACTTCATCGGCACGCTGCGCATCGTATGCCTTTGCAAGTTCAATAGGATCGCCAGCATCACGCAAATGGACAAAATTAACGCCCTTTACGACACGGCCATCCTTGACATCCATACAAGGGATTACCCGTTTTGCTAGCATTCCAACTCCTTACGATTGTGCATATCTTTATATCAGCAAACGTCTTTGATACGTTGCGCTATTGCTATGCGCCTCTGCAATGCACTATCTATAGATAGTGCATTGCATATACGTTATGAAACATCATTTATATATGCGCACTTAACGCATCGTTCGACACCTTAGCTCAAACGTCGCCGAATCCGCACTCTTATCCACATGGATGCTGTGCCACAACTGCTGCCATCGCCTTAATCGTTGCGTTATGGCAGACATCCATAGCCTGCGCGATATCGAGTGTATGTTCGTAAACAGCTCGTCCAGCGATTACGCCTTCGATCGATCCTGCTTGAGCGCCAAGTGCAGCGATGTCATCAATGCCCGAAACACCACCACTTGCAATCACTGGATTACCAAAGAGCTTTGCTAGCTCAACATATCGGTGGACATCAACGCCTGTTTGCATGCCATCGCGCATGATATCGGTATAAATCAGATGCTGGAATCCCAGCTCATGAACGTGAGAGATCAAATCATCAGCAGGCATGCCAACATCTTCATTCCATCCCTCAACCGCAACAAGCCCGGCACGAGCATCAATACCTGCCACAAGAGCCGAGGAATATTTGTCGATTGCATCACGCGCAAAATCGTCATCGACAACCAGCTGCGTTCCTAAGATAACCCGATTGACACCCATATCGATAAGACGTTCGATGGCTTCCATCGAACGAATCCCTCCGCCAACTTCGACATGAAGCAACGTCTTATGCATAATCTGCTCGATAATTGGCGTCGCATGAGGTTCACCAGTTCGCGCACCATCCAAATCGACGATATGTATAAATTCGGCGCCTGCTTGTTCAAACGCCTGGGCCTGAGCAACGGGGTCCTCGTTATAAATTGTTGCAGCCTGATAGTCGCCTTTACGAAGACGTACGACCTTACCTTCAAGAATGTCTATCGCGGGAAGCAGCTCCATCACACGCTCCTTATCTACTCGCAGTGTATGTGAGCGACGAGATCTACAAAATTTTTGAGTACTCGTGCACCTGCATCCGAGGATTTCTCCGGATGAAATTGCACGCCGAACACTCTGTGATGATAATCAACAATGCTTGGAAATGCTACTGAATGTTCGGTCGTCGCCTGTGTATACGGGTTGCGCGGACTTATATAGCTATGTGTAAAGTAAAAATACGTATGATCATCGATTCCTTCGCACAGTGGAAGCGCCGTCTCATGACGGTAATCGACAGTGTTCCACCCCACATGAGGAATCTTATAGTGAGTTCCTTGAGCATCAGCTGAAGGCATGCGCTGCACCGTCCCTGGAATAATACCCAAGCCATCAGTACCCGTAGCCGTAGACGAACCTTCGACACCATGCTCAAAGAGCAAATGCATACCTAGGCATATCCCCAAAAACGGTGTACCGCTATTGATGGAATTGCGAATAACAGTCATCTGTCCTGATGCAGCCATATAGCTTGCCGCATCATCAAACGCGCCAACGCCAGGAAGTACAATTGCCTCAGCATGCGCAATATCTACAGGATTGTCGACAATCTGGGCATCTCCGCCCGCCGCGCGCAGACCGCGCTCGACGCTTTTAAGATTGCCCTTGCAATAGTCGACAACCGCAATCATTACAGCGCACCCTTAGTCGAAGGAATTGCATCTACCACACGCGGATCGATTGCACAGGCCTGGCTCATTGCGCGACCGGTTGCTTTGAACACCGCCTCAACGATATGATGCGCATTTTCGCCCGCAAGTTCACGCACATGGAGCGTCACACCTGCATGTGCAGCAAAGGCAATAAAAAATTCCTTCGTTAAATCAGTATCATAGGTACCGAGCATCTGCTGAGCCAAAGGAACGGTATAAAAAAGCTGCCCGCGCCCAGAGATATCGCATGCAGCAAGAATCAACGATTCATCCATAGGGATACAAACGTCAGCAAATCTCGTAATCCCACGGCGCGCGTCAAGCGCCTGATCAAATGCATCACCAAGTACAATGCCTACATCTTCGACAGTATGATGTGCATCGACCTCAAGATCACCTTGAGCACGTACCTTAAGATCAAAATGGCCATGACGTGCAAATGCATTAAGCATGTGATCAAAAAATGGCACGCCCGTATTGATGTCAGCCATTCCCGATCCGTCCAGATCGAGAGCGATACTAATATCCGTTTCGTCAGTAGTGCGCGTCAATGATGCAACGCGTTGGAGCTCACTCATAAGCCTCTCCTTTGAGTATCGACCGCAACGCCTCTATGAACGTTTGGTTATCCTCTTCACTCGACACACTAACGCGTAAGCACTGGGACGTATAGAGTCCATTTGAAAAATCTCGGATAAGAATGCCGCGCTGATACAGCTGTTCCCACACTTCATGTGCATCCATGCTTTCAACCTTGAACAGGATATAGTTCGAATCAGAGGGGTACGGCTTAACGCCATCAGTAGCAGTAAGTTCCTGAATCAGCCATGAGCGTTGATCGATAATATCTAGAATCCCTCGCTCAAAGCACTCACGATGCTTAAACACCGCACATGCAATTTGTTGCGAAACTGCATCGACTGAATACGGCTGACGAACCTTAATCAATTCGCGGATCAACGACGCATTCGCGAGCACATACCCCATACGAACACCTGCAAGGCAAAATGCTTTCGAGAACGTTCTAAGAATCATCAAATTACGATGCTGTGCAAGATACGGACGCATCGTTGTACGGCTGAATTCGAAGTATGCCTCATCGACAACGACGAGCGCATCTGATGCGTCAAGTACCTTCATGAGAAAGGTCTCATCAGCTAATTGGCCTGTAGGATTGTTAGGGCTCGCGATAATAACGTAATCAATATCGCCTTGCGCGAGCCGAGTAAGCACAGCCTCTTCATCAATAGAATAATCCGCGCGACGCGGAATGTTCACTACCGTTGTCCCTGTTAACTGAGCGTTATTCTCATACACCGAAAACGTCGGAGGGATATTCAGAAACGTACGTCCCTTACCACCCCAGGCAAGCGCAATATCAAACAGCAGTTCGTCGCCACCATTTCCCATCAGCACATTGTCTTGATCAAGACCATTTGCATCAGCAATAGCCTGACGCAAATCCTGCGCAAGCGGATCAGGGTATCGGTTGAACGCCAGATTACGCAAGGCATGAACGACCTCGTGACGCACCTCTTCAGGAATGTCACGAGGATTTTCGTTCGCTGACATCATGCACTGTGCCGGCATGTATTTTGGATCATACGGCACCATATTCGCAAGACGTGGAGACGGATTGCGTACGCTATTCATTTCCAGAGCCCGCCGCATCGGAACTCGTCTGTGCAGGCTGGACAGTCGCAGGATCGCCCTGTGCCGAAAAACGTTCCGCCTCAGCGATGCGTCCCATACGCAGCTCAACGCTCTTGGCATGCGCCCATAGTCCCTCTTGCGTAGCGATTGTCATGACTGACTCGCCATCGTTTTTGAGAGCCTTAGGCGTATATTGAATGACACTCGACTTCTTGATGAACTGATCAACCGACAAAGGACTTGCATAGCGTGCCGTACCACCCGTCGGCAGTGTGTGATTTGGACCAGCAACGTAATCGCCCACAGCTTCTGGCGTCCACTCGCCCAAGAAGATTGCACCCGCATTGCGAATGGATCCTAACAGGTCCATCGCTGAGTGCACGTGCAGTTCGAGATGTTCTGGAGCGATAACGTTTACCGCACCAATCGCCGTCTTCATGTCAGGGCAAATGACTGTTAGACCCTGCTCCGCAAGAGACGCGGAGGTAATTTCTGCGCGCGTCGAGGTCTTCAGGTGCTCCTTTACTGCCGCGTTAACTTCATCAGCATATTCAGTGCTGAAGGTTACTAAATAGCACGTCGCAAGAGGATCATGCTCAGCCTGAGCCATCAAATCGATAGCAACCATGCGAGGATCTGCACTCTCATCAGCAACAACGCATACTTCGGAAGGACCAGCAATCATATCGATGCCAACATCGCCCGACACGAGCTTCTTAGCTGCTGCTACATATGCGTTACCTGGACCAGTAATTTTAGCAACAGGTTTAATCGTTTCGGTACCATAGGCCAAAGCAGCGATTGCCTGAGCTCCACCAATTGAATAAATCTCACTTACGCCCGAGATACGACATGCTTCGACGATCGCAGGATCAAGAGATCCATCCTTTGTTGGTGGCGTAACACAAGCGATACGATCGACTCCTGCAACTGATGCAGGAATTGCATTCATCAGTACCGAAGACGGGTACAGGGCACGACCGCCAGGTACATAGATGCCGACTGCCTGAATCGGCTCAACCTTTGAACCGACAAGCGCACCATCGGCACGCACCGAGAACCAGCTCTGCTGACGCTGGCGCTCGTGAAAATCACGGATCTGACGCGCTGCATGTTCAAGTGCTTTCGATACTTTAGGATCAACTTCGGTCAATGCTTTTGCGATTGCCGCGTCACTTACACGGAAGTTTTCGAGTTCGACACCGTCGAATTTTTTCGTATAAGCACGTAAAGCGGTATCACCATTTTTTCGCACATCGTCAACAATTGCCGTCGCAGCAGTCAACGCTTTTGCGTTAAAAGCTCCCGTGCGCTTGAGGTGCCCCTCATTGAACGTTTCGCCTTGTTTGAGTACTACGCGTCGCATACTGTCTCCTTCGTCTGGTTCTGTAATGTAGTAGCTAATTGAGTAACGCGCCCATCCATACGGAAGGCGCAGGTATTTGCAAAAAATCGAGCTGTTGAAGAAACAACGTCATCAACGATTGATAAATTATTCTCGCGAAGTGTTGTTCCCGTTGCAGTGATGTCAACAATGCGTTCAGCCATGCCTGTCAACGGTGCCAACTCGATATTTCCATGAAGCTTTACGATTTCGACCTGCATACCAATACGATCGTAATACGCACGCGTGATGCGCGGATACTTTGTCGCAACGCGGATCGATCCCAAACGGTGGTAATGATCCTCAACTGTTGGCGTTGCGCCCTGAGGTTCCGCAACAACAAATCGACAACCACCGTAGTGCAAATCGGTAAGCTCGATGACATCGACTCCAGCTTCAAGCAAGCTATCCTTGCCACATATTCCGCAGTCCGCTGCACCCATCGAAACAAACACAGGAGCATCCGTTGGTCGAACAATAATGTAGTCAACACCAGGATTGCTGATAATAAGCTGTCTTCCTGGATCCTCAAGACCGGACGTATCAAGACCAGCGGATTGCAAGACAGCAATCGTGTCCGCGTTAAGCGATCCTTTAGGAACAGCAATGCGCAGCGGCTGCTCTTTAGATGCGTTCGCGTCGCATTCGCATGCCGCCATGACTTGCTCAAGGAAGAAAGCAAACCCTGCCGCAGGACGATCTTCCCCCTGGTAAGCCGCAAGTAGATGATCGTAACGACCGCCGGACCCTATCGATGTGCCCATACCAGGCGCATATGCCTCAAACACGATGCCTGTATAGTAGTCGAACTCGCTCATAATAGAAAAGTCGACCGTTATTTCCTGCTCAAGTCCTTGTTCGATGAGCAGATCATACGTTTGTGCAAGATCAGCAATGCCACGGTCGCATCCGAGCGGCGCAGTGAGTGCAATAACCTGGTCAATCGCTTCACGGCCGCCTCGTATGTGAGGCAAACGACCAATTGCTTGCGCAAACGCCGTCGGAATGCTATCTTCCGTCGTCAGCCGATCAAGCTCAACAAAATTCGAATCATGATAGGCCGCCAGCACCGCACGTTTCCACTCATCAGGAGCGGGACACGTTTCAAGCAGTGCCTGTAGAACACCTACGCTACCCATCACAATAGAAAATGACGATAGGCCGCAAAGCTTAAGAGCCTCAGCGAACAACCCAACAAGTTCCGCGTCGGCAGTTGCACCCGATTCACCAATATTCTCAAGACCAATTTGTGTGAGCTCGCGAGCTGTTGTTTGACGATCCGCCTCACGGAAAATGCGCTGTGTGTAGCGAAATTTGAATGGCCCCTGTTGACCACGAAGGCGCGTCGCACACATGCGAGCGATTTGCATCGTCACATCAGGTCGTAGAGCAAGAAGATCGTTCGCAGCATCAAAGAGCTGAAATGGGGATCCAGGAATATGACCTGCAGCTCTCATGACTTCCATGCGCTCTATCGTCGGTGTTTCGATCGGAGCATAACCCCGCGCAGCAAAACACGCTTGCACACGTGCAGAGATGTCCTCGCGTTGTCGAGCCTCATCAGACATGACATCACGAAACCCAGTTGGTGTGGTGAAATCCATTGATCCGCCCCCTTACCTTTTCCGCTTCTATCGGTACGTTATCCACGCTACTCGCACCGACGCCGCATATCACTTAGTAAGATACACTATTTGATGTATCAATGATTGCATAATGTACGACTACTTGCTCAGTGCTTAGTGCTTGTTTAGTGCTTAGTGCTTGTTTAGTGCTTGGTACTTACTTAGTGCTTACTTAGTGCTTAGTGCTTGGTTAGGCTTGGTACTTGATTGGTACTTGGTGCTTGTTTAGTGCTCGGTGCTTGGTACTTGTTTAGTGCTTAGCTGCAATCATCTGCCCAACTGCTTACTTCAATATCGTAGCAATAGCTATTCGCTCAGTTGTTTTTAGTCAAGATCGCTTATCCAGCCGTTCTTGCTTCCTTCGCTTCTCATAACATGTGCTTACTTTATCACGCTAGAGCGATATAGTGACGGATTGCACAGAATTTCACAGACTTCCTACATCGCATGTATGATCCCGCCACTTGAAAAATCAAAGTTCTTGTAGAACTTCGAGCATCCAAAAGAGACTTGACTGAGGAATGCCCCATTGAGATATATAGGTTATCCTCCATGTAGCAGCTTACATGCATCTTGGGACGAGGGATATATCATTGAAACGTATAAGAGATGCAATGTAGCATCTCTGAATGCAGCCTGAGTAAGAGATATCCCATTAAGACGTATAGGTGTCCCCATGTAGTATCTCTGAATGCAGCCTGAGTAAGAGATATCCCATTGAGACGTATATGCGATCTCAATGTAGCGGATTGAATACGGTTTGGTAGAGGAGCATACCGTCGAGACGCATAAGCTGCCCCGACGTAGAACTTTTGAATGTAGATAAGCAAAGAAACATGCCACTGAGATCTATTGGAGATGTCGATGTGACATCTCCAGTACATTCCGATCAAGCAAAATGCTGTTGAGACGTATACGTAACCTAAATGTAGCGCCTTGAATGAAGTGCTGGCGAGCAAGTGCCGATTCGTGTTTTTCAACTTAAGACAATGAGTAAAGCGCCTCCATAACACCTGGTGAGATGCGCGACCTATA
>DIDE01000105.1 GCA_002417975.1 Eggerthellaceae bacterium UBA5808 | reverse complement strand
GCTTCTCGCATACCATCTTTAACTGACGCATGCGCATCACCATAACCAACAAGTATTCCTGACCAAATGTGACCAAGCGTGCCCACAGCGGACGACAAGCCCAAGCCATCCATCGAAAAAGATTCACCCAAAATATCGTTGATTACGTTACGCATTTCGCTCGAAGTATCAGCAGAAAGGGTAGCCGCCGATAGAGCACAGCGAGACGAAAGAGGCTGATCATTATTAGAAAACGACGATAAACGTCGATCGGGAAGATTTCCACCATGTGCCATCATAAGCACAATAGCGCCAGCACGCCCTGGTGGACGCGGATTAAGACGCGCCTCTCCCGCTTTGCCCATCGCTTCGGATAGGCGATCCAGAAACCCCTGGACAGGACCTTGCACCTTTTCTATTGCCGGTCGCATTCGTTCACGTGCACGACGATAGTTGTCTGCTTCTTCGGCAACAATCGCATAATGATATTCATATCCGTTTTCAATAGACGTTGATGCAGCGCCGACCTTCCCAAAATCGGACGCGCTAAATTTGCAATAAGGACATTCGGCTAAATGATGTGCTTCCATATGGGCAACTGATGCATGTCTTATCGCATTACGCGCGATAGGACAATCATCTGATGCATGGAGTATTTCGTGCCCTTCTTCATCGCAGGTAAGTGGGAAAAACGGTCGATGGTAGAGATCACTCTGACGCATTTCATCCGTATTGCGCGGCAGCAACGGAAAATATGCATCGAATGCACCATTGGGAATATCATGAACGTAAGCTCCACGCAGTTGCTCGTCGGCAAAACGGTAAAAATGAAGACGCAACGCGCTGCGCATTCGCTCTTCCACCTGCGCTGATTCTGTTTCACTTTCTCGTTGAACACGCTCGCGATAATAGGCGCGCGATCGTTCGAGAGGTACAGAAAACGACCACGTATCAATAGCAGCGTAATAAGGATTAGCAAGCCCTGTCATACCAGCAAGATGCAGTGCACGCTCATGTAAGCAGTACGAAGGATGGTTCCCACAATCGGCATTAAATGCTCGCCTGCAATACTCGCGTGCAGCTTGAGCTTCTTCTTCCGCCTGTGCTGCTGCATCCTCTATTCCTGGTGCAGCTGCATCAATGTCGTCACACAGCTCCTTGGAAGATTCATGCTCCGCATTAATTGGCTCGCCTTGCGAAGGAATGAGCAGTGCAATACCTCTATACGAGACGCCATCAGCAGATCCATTCTCATGAGCTACACGTAACGCTTGAGCAGCAGCAAAAAATGGGAGTAGCTGCTGAATACGATTTAGGACAACGCCACATCGATGAGCGCAACGATCACGAGCAGTAAGGACATGGCGTCCCGCTTGCAAAAAAGCATGGCCCTGCGCTGTAACAGGCGGAACGCATAAACATATGAGCCCCAATCCCGTGCTCATAAGCCCCGTCAGCGACAGAGAAAAGAGACAGGCGTCGCATACATACGAAACAGTATAAAATGAGGCAACTTGTCCCTGAGCAGCTAGCGCTGCCTGATCAGCAATGTCTTGGATGGCAGCAGATACCGACATAATGCGATAAATTTGGACGGATGATCCGATCAATGCGAGCGTAAGAAGAAGCGCAATAAGCATTCCTACCATAGTAAATCCGCTGTCATGTTCATGAAATAGTTGGCGTGTTTTATATTGGCGTACCACTTCTGTCACTCCTCAATCTGTCACGATGGACGCGCATGAACCCACGAATACGGATCGATCGTATTAGACGTATTGTTGCCCACCCAACTTGGTTGCGTTTTCATCCGAACAGTCGTTTCCCACGAAAAACATCCATCCGCATCGGTTGCAGAAAGCCAAGATGTACCCATCGCAATCAAAGGAAGCGGGCGGCAACGATTGTGTACGGTAACGACTACTTCTTCCGATGTTTCGTCTCCTTCTATGGATACATTCCATGCACGTTCTTCTTCTTGAACATGAAAGATATCAATTGATGGAATTGCCCTCAGATGACGCGCGACTACTAATTGGTATATATCGTCAGTCGCATCGAGCGATGACGTTTTCGTAATAAGCAAGCGGCATCCTTCCGCTGCAGCAGCGTTCATAATCATGCGGTCATACAATATAATGCAAGGCTGAACGAGAACTAGGATTCCCACAAACATGATCGGAATTATGAGCGCTGCTTCCAACGATGCCTGACCGGCATTTCCGCATCGCATACTACAGTCATGGCAGAAGAATGTCACCGTATGCCCCCGCATCAAACGTGGCATACGTATGCGAAGCGCATGCATGCGCATGTTGGACAAATATTCCTTCCCGAATCGTTGAAGCAAGCATGCCGAGTGCAATAACAATACAAAGAAATGATGCGAGGATAAGGGCATATTCC
The DNA here is from genome assembly GCA_002417975.1 of Eggerthellaceae bacterium UBA5808. GTDB lineage: Bacteria > Actinomycetota > Coriobacteriia > Coriobacteriales > Eggerthellaceae > UBA5808. The sequence continues at coordinate 9,575 of DIDE01000105.1, read as the reverse complement.
ACCGTTGACTGCCCCTTAACTGAGGCAATACGTTGAACGGCAGCACATCGATGCCAGAGACGCCGCGTGCTTTTGAATATATGCCATCGGCTATAGCCCATTGATGCCATCCGAAATCGCCGTCCAGAGTTCCTGTAGTTTGGGCCTAAATACTGTGATAGCCAAAATCGCAATAACGACAAGCACACCAACGAGAATGGCATATTCGGTCGTACCCTGTCCTTTTGTTTTCTTGAAACAAATGCGACATCGCTCAAACCATTGAATGCATGTTGCACGCGCCCGAGCACTATAGCGCGCGATCCATCGCCCCCATGTACCGTTAAGTTTACCAACCATATATGCCCATCCCCTTTCCGGCTGATTTACCACATATATATCCAGCTCAAACATTGCATTTATCTAAGCCGACATGCACTATTGCATGTATTTCTAAAGCGCAGGATTCCCGAGGTCTCATATACTCATCGCAGACCATCCAACAGGTCAAGCAGAACGGGACCTAGTACGAGAAGCAACATAGAAGGCAAGATGAGCAAACCAACAGGCATAATAATTTTGATAGGAGCTTTGGAGACACGCTCTTCAATCCGTGACGCATGAACTCTTCGCGCTTCGGACGCGAGCGATTCAAGCACATCAGCAAGTGGCGAACCAAAACGGAGAGATCTCACGATTGCGTTCATACTATGTTGCAGAATCACCGAGTTGCGCTCTTGCCCACACGCTTTAAGTGCCTGATCACGTGTGCATAAACCCCGATCCCATTGACGACGTGCATGGCGCATTTCGATTGATAGAAGACCATCGAATTGTCGGCAATAGACATCAATAGCTTGATCAAACGTCAAGCCGGCCCGTAGTCCCATACATAAAACTTCAGCCATTGAAGGAAGCAAACGTTCAATTTCCATTCGGCAGGCTTCCCCTTCTTGCTTGAGGCTCCAAATAATGCTGCGCCATCCTACAAACGCGCAACAGGTAGCTCCCGCAACCATCATTTCAACCGATCCAAGTATCCCGCCAAAAAGACTGCCAACGATAATGCCTCCACATGCTAAGCGTAGTCGCAGTGCACAAGCTGTTGTCTCATGCGCAACATTATTCAATCCAGCGACAGCTATAGCGCGAGAAAATGTTTCATGCCGCGCAGATGATGTAGTTTGGGAACAATTCTGTTCTGAATACGTGCTTCTCGCCGACAATGACTGGCAATCATATCCGCCCCCTTTGCACATCCACCCAACAAGAAGGCGTGCAGATCCAGAAGAATAAAAGCGATCCGATCGACCTACCTGCGCACGCGAATGAAGACGCATAGCTATCCGCATCTTCGTAATGCGAAAGCAGATAAGACTCCCCATCCCACAACCAGTAATAAAAGCGCACAAGATACTGCCATATTCTATAGCCATATGCATGCTTATCATTTGACATTCACCTCAAGCATACGATGTACAAGAGCAACACCTCCGACCTGCATCAGCAATGCCAACCCAAGCATGATGACGCCGATGGACGACCGTGTAAAACTTCCGATAAAGTCTTCGCTTGTGACTATCATGAGAAATACGAGTGAAATAGTTACTGCAGTTACCACCTGAGCAGAGAGACGAGCTTGAGCAGTCTTTGCGCGAAGCGAACGATGATGATCAGCTTCCTGACGTACACTGTCCTCTGCACTTCGAAGTACATTTGCGATGCTACCACCCGAACGATGTCGAACCGATAATGCCGCAGCAACAAATGAAAGACCAGACACATCACTCGATGATCCGAGTACGCGCAAAGCGTCTTCGGATGTGCCTCCCCTATCAAATACATAATTGGCCTGTCTGAACGCCTGACGAAGAGGACCGCGCGCATCAGACTCTATATGCTGTAGCGTTTGGCGAAGACTGTATCCAGAGAGAAAGCACGCACGCATATTTTGCAGCACTTCGGGAAGATCGTTATGAACAGCCGCTCGACGATGGTCTTCGATTCGGCGTACCACGCCACGTAGCAGCATAAGTACGACAATTGGCGATACGGCAATAGTAGCAAGAGGAAACTTGAGTATGCATTCCGCAGTAAGAATGAATCCGAGCACAACAAGCATGCATTCCGCAATTGACCGAGAAGACGTTTGATATCCTCGATCATCTGCCCATACAACCAGCGTATTCAAATAGCGAGATAACACATTACATCGTACGAGAAACGAACTTAGGCAGCGTACGGACGCACAACCGTTGTTCAGTACATATTGCACAACATCTCCTGTACCAACATGCTCGCGCACATGTGCAGATCTTCGCATTCCATTCCACCAATGTGCTGCGCGTATAAAGAGTAAAGTCCCAGCTGCAAAAGCAGACAAACGTGCTAGGAAGGCACACAGGCTATCGATTTCCACGATTCCGCCTCCTGCCCCAACACGCCACCATCCCGAACAACCGCATCAAACCATGAAGGAAGATGGACCCATGACATACGTTTATAGTCGCCCTCCTTTGATCCATAGAGCATCCGAGTTTGAACTCCGCAGCGGGAACGGTCATGCCCTACTTCATCGATTTCAATAATTGCTCGTCGACCGTCACGTAGACGCGTTGTCTGTACAATACAGCCGATAGCAGATGCAATTTGAGCTTCGATAACGTCGACAGGAAGCTCGCCCGAAAATCGCGCCATTGTTGTGAGCCTCATAACAGCATCTGCAGGAGTGTTCGCATGCAATGTCGTCAGCGATCCATCATGCCCTGTGTTCATAGCCTGAAGCATATCGATTGTTTCGGCTCCGCGGCATTCTCCGACAATGATCCGATCAGGCCGCATACGAAGTGCATTCGTTACTAACGTTCGAATAGCAATCCGCCCATGTCCTTCTGCGTTATTGCTGCGTGCTTCAAGACGAATTACATGGGGATGTTTCAAAAAACGTAATTCGGCAGAATCTTCTATCGTAACGATGCGCTCTTCACGATCGATACAGCAGGAAAGTGCATTAAGCAATGTTGTCTTCCCTGATCCCGTTCCACCCGACACGGCAATATTCGTGCGAAGGTGAATAAGTAGCTTTAAGAAGCAACTTACCGAACGGTCAAACGAACCATTGGCAACCATTTCATCGAGCGTCATTACTGTTGAACGGAATTTACGAATTGTCAGCACTGGACCATCAATCGCAAGTGGAGGAATGATTGCATGGACACGATGCCCGCAAGCGAGACGCGCATCAACCATAGGAACAGACTCATCAATACGACGAGCAATTGGCCCCACGATACGATCGATAAGTGCACGAACTTCTTCATGATTCGTAAACGTTAGCGGGGTTTCCTCGATTGTTCCCTCACGCTCAATAAATACTTTGCATGAGGGATTAACCATTATCTCTGTAATGCTTTCATCCGCTAAAAGACCTTCGATCGGACCCATTCCAAACATGTCGTCAATAATCCGATTCACCAGCATATCGAATTCTGATGATCGCGGACAAAGCCATGGTCGCTGTTCGATAATCGTACGGACAAGCGCACGAACCTCATTCTTTTCCTGTCGCAGCGATCTACCCGCATTCGTACGATCTTGCGATTGCGCAAGCGTCTGATGAACAAGTTGACGAACCTCATCAGCGTGGCATGCATATGTTAACGCCTTATCTTTAACGGTTGCACAGTCCGAATGACACGTACACGCAGAATGACACCCGCCTGCTTTAGCGCACGTATGAACTTCGGCAACCCTATCTGCTAATGACATGCTGCTTACCTCCTCTCTCATAAGCTGATATATAGGAACCATCTCTGTCCTATCATCAGGCTGAGATCAGTATGGCAAGCAAACCTTCCAGAAACCTTCCGAGCACCTTACAGATATAAAGCAAGAATTTGTCGCGGAATGCATAAACCGATTGGTGCTTAGTTCTTAATCATGCAAAACGTTTATCTTGCTCAAGCTTTTCGGCAATTTCCAACAAGCTACTAGCAGCTTGTTCGTAGGAAAGTTTTTCGTATAGTAGAGGCACTGTTCGTTCAGCATAATCAGTCTTATACACTCCAGTATCAACTATCTCACGCAGCATTTTTGGAATGCATACACCAGGATGAGCAGATAGACAGCCAAACACACTGGAACGTTGTTCTCTTACAGCAACCATCAAATCCAATAAGTCTTTATTTATACTAATAGCATCCGTAATTTTCCTTAAATCATAAATATGCCGTGATTGTCGCAGTAAATTTTTACTCGATGCATAGCAATCGCATAGAGCAAATACTTTGTCGCAAAGAGTACGCTCCATAGAGTTCGCCTTAATAGCAAATGCTTTAAGTCTATATTCTTCGATCACACCATTAAAACCAGATGTAGCACAATACTCGCCAATAAAGCTTTGGACACGTCGTTTTTTTGTTGGAGCAGCAGGGGTCATGACAGCAGTTTCTACAATGAGCTGATCAGACGAATGAGAGGAGATAAGCGACGGTAGCGTCATTACGTAACGATTGTACATACGACGGCTTTTTGTTGTGCCAAGATTATGGATTGATAGCCCCAGCTTTGCTGCCGATGTTTGAACAGCTACTTTAATGCGTTTACGCATACCTTCAGTTGCATGCGCTTCTTCGATACCCATATCTACGTCTTCGGAAAATCTATCTATGATTCCGTAGCATTTTGACAGGCAAGTTCCACCTTTAAATACCAGAGCATTATTTTCGGTAATCAGTTCACGCAACATCATTATTGCAAAATAATCCTTTATGACAAATGAAATCGCACGATTACAATGATCAGAGGTTGCCGCTACTAGTTCTCTAAAATCATCCTGGCTTTCATGCAAGTACATTGCAGTATTCGCAGTCAATGAGCTTCTTAGCTGTCTTTGCAGGATAATATGCTGCGCAGTCATAAATCTGTCTACGTCCAGCCTTTTGAGCTAGTCTTCTAAGAGCATCCAGAGCATGCGCATTTAAATCATTAACTGGCTCCTCAGTGGCAACATCAAGAAATCGAAGAGCTTGAACATTCTGTTTGGTAACAGTAGTACGCGGGCGACGTAGCCTAATGCTCTTCCATCCACCAAATGTTGGCACACTACGAACCCTGGTTGTCTCACGATTTGTAGTTACTTCCAAGGTAGCAGACACTTGCTCGGTTATTCCCACGCTATTGACAAGTGTTGGACCTGACACATAGCCAACAATGTCACCATTATTCTCGATCCACTTTCGCTGTACAACTTGCTCAGGAAATAAGCGAGATCGCCCAAAACGAGTTTTGCACGGAATGAAATATATGCCTCGACCATATTTTGCCAACGTGCCATTCTCCAACGAAGCATTTAGCCAGCGATAGATTGTCTGTCTTGATACATCGGAGAACAATGCACACATATCCTCAACGAGTATGGGCTCGTTTGTGCCAAATCGTTTTAGAAGTATGTTAGCAAAATTATTCATGAGCGCATTCTAACCCGCTGTTGCAAATGTTACAAATTTCTACAACTCCAGTAGAATCTTCTTCTACATACAGACCTAGCCACACTTCGCGCGTTGTTTCTTTCCTATAAGCTGATATATAGGAACCATCTCTGTCCTATCATCAGGTTGAGATCAGTATGGCAAGCAAACCTTCCAGAAACCTTCCGAGTACCTTACAGATATAAAGCAAGAATTTGTCGCGGAATGCATAAACCGATTGGTGCTTAGTTCTTAATCATGCAAAACGTTATCTTGCTCAAGCTTTTCGGCAATCCCGAGAAAGCTACTAACGGCTTACGAAGTGCTAGATAAAGCTCATTAAACATTTCTTCGTACGAGTACCTAGCATATCGATAATAGATTGATTCTCTTGAAATTGGCAAGAAATACACTCTATAACACTGAATGTAATAACATCATCAATATATAAATCCTTTTTTGAAAGCAAAAACTCTATGTATTCAAAAATCGCGCGAAGTTCTTTAATACTTTTGTTGCTAATACACTCTTTAATATAAGGTGTAAATACGTCACCGTATACAATATGCGATCCTGTTTTATCGCCTTCCTGCCATTCAACCTCTTTATGATACAAATCTATCAAATTGGGAAATTTTTTAATAAGCATCATATTTAGTTCATCACTTTTCATTTCATCTTCCTCCAAGTGCATTTTTGAGATCAGCTAACAATCCATTAGCTATTTCCAAATCACTTTCATTTAAATCTTGGTTGTTGATGACGTTTTCTAAATTCGAAATTCTTTCCGTTACCTTTAATATATGAGACTTGCCACCAACTAATTTTCCAGTTGATGTCTCATATCTAACCGCATCAGCCAATCCGCCATCACCAACGCAGTATTCAACCAACGATAGATTGTCTGTCTCGATACATCGGAAAACAGTACATTTATAGCAATAATGACACCATTTGTGTCACTTTTGTGAACTATACTAAAGAGCGAGATTACTAATACTGTTCAGATGGAATTAAGGTGTTCATGCCACGATCTCACATATGACCTGACTCAACTAGAATACAACGACACGCAGAATCGTTTATTCACTTTGAGATCATAGGCAGGAACACACCATAGACCTGAAAAGAGATCTTATGAAGCGACTCACCTGCATACGCATCTTATTTGTGACCGCACTCACCTTTGGCCTGCTATGCGGTATGACAACGGTAGCCGAAGCAGCCGATCAAGACGTTGCATCAGTGGATGGCGTGACCTATTCAAGCTACGAAGCTGCATGGGCAGCTGTGCCGAATGACGGCACCATTGATGTACTTGCAGACTGGAACACAAACAGCCAGCTCACTGTTGCGAAAAGCAAAACCATTACCGTTAACCTCAATGGGCACATGATCAACCGTCATTTAGCGAGTGATAATTCTTCGTCAAGTACAAAGAATGGCGAAGTTTTTTACGTAAGCGATTCTGCCACACTCAATGTTAATGGCGGTTCTACATCTATCGTACATAGCGGTCGCTTGAGCAATGGTGTTTGGTATGCCGATCCTAGTACCAACCAAACCGATATATCTGGTGGCGTTATCGCAGGAGGCTACAGCGATAATGGCGCTGGCGGAATTCAGATGAACACCTCATCAAAGGTCAATCTTTCGCAGGTCACCCTATGTGGCAACATGAGCGATGATTATTGGCTCGTATCGGGAGGTGGCTATGGCGGTGCCATCGAAATGAACGGAGAGTATTCAAAGCTTACCCTTACCGGAAGCCGCATTACGTTTAATTACGCCGACATAAATGGCGGCGGGCTCTATGTCAATCACGCCTCTTCCAGCATCAAGCTCGATGCAAATTCGTCAATCAATTACAACACCGCTAAGAACTATGGTGGCGGCATCTATACCGATGCAAGCAAACTTGAACTTGAAGGCGGATCAGTCGCCAACAACTCATGTGGCAAAGACGGCGGCGGCATCTATATCAATCACAAAACAACCAATGTCACAAACATGCAGTTGGTCAACAATACTGCTGGCGGTTACGGCGGCGGCGCCTATATCGACGCTGGTGGAAGCGCCACACTTATAGGCTGTACTATCAAAGGTAATATAGCCTCTCAAGGCGGCGGCGTATACGACAACGGAGACAATAACTCTCTCGGCAATTGTGCGATCAAGGATAACCACGCTAAAGAAGATTATGGCGGCGGCGTATACGTATCATCTGTAGATAAAATTGGATTATCTGGCACGATGATCATCAATGAGAATACCGCTGGCGACGATAAACATAGCAACAATCTTCACCTTGGAGATACCGGAAGTAACGCCCTGATTACTTCTATGCCAGACTATACATCCCATATTGGAATCTACACTACGCGCAACGATGGCCGCAGTATCAGCACCACCGGCACCTATATGACGACACCGTTCTCTGCGGATAGAGACGGATGGTATATCGATTGGGTCGATGCAGCACACGGAGGCGACAGACAGCTCCTTTGGAAACAAGGAACTGCCCCTGCAGCGCCAACAAGCACAACAGTCTCACCTGGTACATCGACGGTAGGTACCTATAAAAGTAATTCCCTAATCAAAGGCACCTTCTCGTTTGCTTCCAATACCAACGACACCGATGATCTTGATTCTGTCTTTTACTATTCAGACGGACTCTTCTCCGATGCCCCAACAACCTACGATTCGCACTTGGCAACTATGTCAATGGCTCTAGCCATGAGCGCTTTTGGTGCTAATGCTGGCAACGATACCGCTGACTATACGAATAAGTTTTCGCACGTCAAGCAATTACTCGCTGATATTGGCTGCGATGATTCTAAAACATTTATCAAGACTACCTATACAGAAAAGCCTCGTACTGACACCATTGCCGCAGCTATTGGCCAAAAAAATATAACCGTAAATGGAAACGACGACTATGTTTTGGTACCTATTGCCATCCGTGGTGCCGGATACGAAAGCGAATGGGCAAGCAATGTGACCGTAGGCGAAACAGGCGAAGAAGCGGGCTTTGCGAATGCAGCAGATCAAGTGACAACCGACGTCGAAAACTATATTAAGAGCGATCCTGCATTGCTCGAAAAAGCCAAAGCAGGAAAGGTCAAATTCTGGGTAACGGGATTTTCTCGCGCAGCAGCAACTGCTAATCTCACCGCCAAACGACTCGTTGACGGCATCCATATCTATGATGATTCCAGCATGGTATACACAGGAAACCAGGTTTACGGATACTGTTTTGCTGCTCCACAAGGTGGCATCGCCGCAGACGAATATCAAGGCGCAGCCGCCTATAACTGTATACATAACATAATCAATAAAACCGATATCGTTCCACTTGTTGCTATGAGCCAAATGGGATTCAAACGTTACGGTGTCGATCATTACATGCCAGGCAGTAGCGCTGGAGATATAAAGGATTCTTCATCTACATCAGATAATAATCGCTGCGACAATACGCAGCTCACGGTGGACTACACGACAGGCGGTGACTATCAAAAGCAACGCGCGCTGATGCTCAACCAGCTCACCGCCGTGAATCACACCTTTACGTTCGAGGACTATTATCATACGGCAGTCTTAAATGTCGTGACTGGTTCACTCGGCATCGATGATATGACCACCGAGGTCAACCTTACTCCGAGCAGTGACGCCGCAGAAGGCCACATTGGTTTAGCCGAAGGCTTTGAGCCCAAATTCATGCAAAATGTACTGGAATGGAATTTCGGGACCGACACAAGTGTTTATCGGTATGACTATGCCACGAAAAAGAACGATCTTTGCGGAAGCGATGAATCGCTCCAAACCGCACTGAGCAATGTTGCGGGTCTCATGAAATCGAAATCACCATCTGACCTGGCAGGAATCAAACAAGCAGCAAGCGGCATGACGGGCAACCTTGGTTATGGCGATATATGGAGCGTTTATTGGAACGTTATCCGCAAATGGACCGACCTTTCAAAGACTGATAAAGAAGGCTACCTTAACGAGTTCTGGGGTCTTCTTATGGATTCGAATGGATATTCTTCGTGTGTCGGCGATTACCTTACCTATAAAGAACAGCAATAATTTGCTCAAGATTGGCCTGTTATAGGCGTTCTCTTATATACA
>DIDE01000117.1 GCA_002417975.1 Eggerthellaceae bacterium UBA5808 | reverse complement strand
AAAAAGATTCAGTTTACGAGTGATGCAGGCAAGAGCGCTGGTTTGTCAGCAGCACCCGAATGAGTCTAACCTGGTACGATGCCGATGGGCAACGAATTCCGTCTGATTGAGGGTAAGCAGTCCATCCATAGTCACACCATGACAGCAGACATCAAAGACTTGATGCAGATCACTAAGGATTACGATCTGACACGTGCTTGGATTAACGCTGATGTGGCTCAGCAAATGGGCATTAACGATGGTGATGAGATCGAGATCACCAACAATCAGTTCACAGGACGTACGCGTGCTAAGGTTACGCAGCGTATTAATCCTACGGCACTGTTCCTGCCTTCCGGCTACGGTTGCACGGTCAAAGAGCAGAAGACAGCTTATAAAGTTGGACTTCGCCCTATGGACTTTGTGCCGTTCCACATTGAGCCAGCATATGGCTCTGCAATGACGCATGAAACATGCGTCACGGTAAAGAAGGTGGGTGCATAATGGCACGTTATGGAATGTTGATCAACACCAAAAAGTGCATCGGCTGCTATACCTGCCGCACGGCTTGCCAACGTCAGAACAACCTTCCTGCAGAAGTGAGCTTGATCCGCTTCGAAGAGCGCGAGCGGGGTACATACCCCAACGTTCATACGGAGACGGTGCCTTTGCAGTGCATGCACTGTGAAGATGCTCCTTGTCAGCAGGTTTGTCCTACGGGCGCAACGTACACGAATGACGAAGGCGTTGTTGCAATTGATCAAGGACGGTGCATTGGCTGTAAGTACTGTATGGCTGCTTGCCCTTACCAGGTCCGTGTTTGCAACGAGACCACAGGAATCGTGGACAAGTGCCGTTTCTGCACGGTATCCGCAAACGACGGCACAAAAATGTGCTCGTGCGTTGAAGCTTGCCTGACGGGTGCTCGTATCTTTGGTGATTTGGACGATCCAGACAGCGAGCTGTCTAAAGCCATCGTCGAGTTGAATGCCCAGCCAATTGCCGGGGATTTGACGAAGGCGAAGATTTACTACGTGAGGTGATGTGAGATGGAATTTGAACCTGTATGGGGTTTGCCCATCATTATTTACCTGTTTCTTGCAGGTTTAGGTGGCGGCGCATTCTTGACATCCGGCCTTGCGGCGCGGATCAACCCTGATGCAGTGGTGCTGCGTAAAGCTGGACGTTACATTGCGCCTATCGTCGTTGCCATCGGACTTGTTTGCCTGATGTTCGATGCTAAGGCAGGTGCTCTGGATCCGTTTAAGTTTGCACTGCTACTGCACAATCCGTTCTCGGTTATGACCTGGGGTGTTGTTTTCCTGGCCATCTTCGAGGTCATAGCACTTATTGTTGCTATTATGGAACTGCGTAAGGTGAACGTTCCTAAGTGGTTGTCCTTGGTCGGTTCGCTCTTTGGCGTCTGCGTTGGTGCTTATACCGGCGTTCTGCTGGGCGTTGTTAAGACGTTCCCTCTGTGGAACAACCCAGTACTTCCACTGCTGTTCCTCGTTTCCGCAATTTCTACGGGCGCTGCGATCGTGCTTTTGAGCGCGCTTATCAAGGCTCCTAAGGAATTCGAAGACGCCGTGTTGATGAAGAAGATGCATTTCTTCCTTCCTATCACGGAAATTGTGCTCGTCGTTGCTATGCTTTTCATCGTGAGTTTCCAGGGTGTTGCTGCTTCTGAGTCCGTGGGAGCTTTGCTCTCCGGCAAGTTTGCACTTACGTTCTGGATCGGCTTCATCATCGTTGGCCTTGTTGGACCAACGATCATCGAAGTACGTTCGATGTTCTGCAAAAAGGTTTTTGCTAACGAGCGCACATGGAGCATCGTGAGCGAATGTGGTGTGCTCATCGGTGGCTTCTTGCTTCGTCTGCTCATCGTCCTTGCAGCGCTTCCTGTTGTTATCGTTGCATAAAACGGTAATGGCTCGATCCGCGCGTGCGGAATGCGTGTTCCCTGATGGGCGCGCACTTCGCGGCGATATAGCGGTAGCTTTATAGGTACGGGCGGTATACGACTCCCCCTTCCCCGTATACCGTAATGGGTCTCAGTGGCTATGCTGCTGGGGCCCATTGAATTTTATGAGGCATGTTTGTACATGGCGAATTCGTTCGTAGCAACTGGGCCGAATTCATACGGGTTAGCTATCGTATTGCGGTATAGTGAAGACAGATATATCAGTAGGTGTTTGTCTCTTAGGGGAGGTATGCACGATGGATACTCAAGTTCATGCGTTGCTTAATGATCAGATCAACAAAGAATTGTATTCGGCTTATCTGTATATGTCATTCGCAGACTATTACGACGAAGTTGGTCTTGCTGGATATGCAAACTGGTACATGATACAAGCTGCGGAGGAACGTGATCACGCGCTGGTGATCAGAAACTATCTTCGCGCAAATGGGCAGCATATTACGTTGGATGCGATCGATGCCCCTGACAAGACGTTTAATGCTTACATCGATCCGCTTAAGGCAGGACTCGAGCATGAGCGCTATGTCACTTCGCTCATCAATGCAATCTATGCGGCTGCCGATCGTGACCATGATTATCGTACGCTCAAATTTCTCGATTGGTTCATTACTGAACAAGGTGAAGAAGAAGAAAACGCCGAGGATATGGTCAAACAGATGGAGCTCTTTGGCGGCGACGCTAAATCCCTCTATGATCTGGATCAATCATATGCTGCACGCGCGTATTCGCAGGCTGCTCCACTTGTGCAAAAAGCGTAATAACTGGACAAAGGTTATAAGCGCAAAGATCAAATATGCCAGAAATAGGTGTCACTTCGTGACAGCCGGTTGAATAAGAGCTGCAGACATAATGAATGCACAAGGATTGTGGGTGCAATAGCTAAGACAACTCATGCTAGAAGATACGTCTGTGATGGTGCGTTGTTTGCGCCATCACAGACTTTTTACTGCAGTACATCTCTTTATAGCCTAATCCGCCGATAGACATACAGATAATGCATTACCATATATCAATTTTGATGCGACCCAAGTGCGAGGTTCGCCAAGTGTGCACCCTTACGTCATTGCTGATCGCCTGCGTATCCTATACGTTCCTGTGCCACTGTACACGCCTTATATACGTTGTGCTTGCACCATTTACGGTTGCGATCTAAGCAAACGTCATGTTGCACGTGCAGTTTATACGCTTTTGCTGCGCCATCTTTGAATGAGACTTAGCAAATAAAGGCCAATTCGACTACTGGTTTCACTAATGCTGCATTCAACGATGCACCATTGCGCGCTATTGTACGCATTGACATTATTTGGAACTCTTTTTAACAGATTTTCACCGCTTCGCGTTGAAAATTCAGTCATAAGATGCCATAAATAGCAGAAACTCAAGAGTCTCTGCTATTCACCAGGTATTATGCAAACATATGGAATAGGGCCATAAGCGATTCAACGCGAAGCGGTACTTTTTTGTGATTTTGACATCAAATTATGTGAGTGTGAAACTCATTTGCATCCTATGCGCACGTTTGTGTGAGCGAATTTCCTCCGTATGGCATATTCGTATCACATTTGAATGTAAGTTGATGGGGGTGCAAGCTGTTGAAGCATATGTGCAACCTCAATGTAGCGGATTGAATGTGGGTTGGCAAAGGAACATGCTGATGAAACGTATAAGTTACCCCGACATAGAACCATTGAATGCAGATGCGCAAAGGAACATATTGCTGAAACGTATAGGATTTGCCGAGGTAGCATCTTCGAATATATTCTGACCAAGAAATATGCTGCTGAAACGTATAGGATTTGCCAATGCAGCATTTTCGAATACATTCTGACCAAGAAATATGCTGTTGAGACGTATACGTAACCTAAATGTAGCGCCTTGGATGAAGCGCTGGCGAGTAAAGGCCGATTCGTGTTGTGCAATCTAGGACAATAGGTAAAACGTCTCCATAACACCTAATGAGAAGCGCGACCTATAGGATTCAGAAAATGTTCGATACCATATGGGTGAAAAAATCGCGCGTTTCGGCCTGCATTTGGCAGCACGATACCTATTCCCTGCTATTTGCATGTAATACGCTGCGATTTACCATCCTAGTCGGTGCCGGTAATCCCGTTGACGATCATCGATACAATCGAGATGATAATACTTGCAAGGAATGCTGATCCAAAACTTGTAATGACAAGTCCCATGCCAAGAATTCCTGTAGAAAGCCAGTTGGCAAGATAGAGCATTGCTACGTTAACGATTAGTGCAAAGATCCCCAGCGTCAGAATTGATATAGGCAGACTAATAATTTGCATGATTGGCTTAATCGATAGATTAATAAGCGAGAGAAAAAGCGCTACAAATACAATTGGAATCCAAGTTGCGACATTGCCAATCACTCCGATGCCCGGTATAAGCCAAACCGCGCAACCGACGGCGATAGCGCATCCAAGCCAACGAAGAAAAAAGTTCATGAGAGTATCCTTTCTGGGGATGTTTTCTTCTTCCATTGTATCGGTATCCGATGACCGTGTGGGATACTGTTGTTCATGAGTAACCTAACTACTACCAATAGACCATCAACTAATGGGGACGAAGCTTTGAGCAAAGATCATCGTATGTCTGATCAGGATAAAAAACATCGCACGGCTAACAGCCAGGGCAAAAAACATTCTGCAAGAAATCGTGCAGCTGTCCATGCGGGGACATCTCATCATGTATCTAATGGATCTAGCAAAAGTCGACAGACCCATAATACTCATAATAAAAAACGCTATGTCTCAAAAAATCATGCACTATCTCAAGCGACTAACACACATGACGTTCGAATTGAGGCTTCCCATCGCATGCACCGTAGCTGCGGAGATGAGCGTATTAGTGCGCGCAGCATTCAAGCTGCAACCCCTAATAATCTCAACGTTCATGCGGCCATCAAAGGCAAAATTGACGACCATAATGTGCGTATTGCGGATGTTTGCCCCGTTGCTCATACATGCGGAGCATGCTCGCTTGTTGATACACCTTATACCCAGCAGCTTGCAGATAAACAGAAAGCTGTTGCTCGTCTTTTTGAATACGTGGCTGATGAAGATTGCATTCTTGAACCAATTCTTGGTATGGAACATCCTTGTGCCTACCGCAACAAAATCGTAAGTCCCTTTGCGCCGGATCATTCACATCACAATAAGTCGAACTATGCGACTGCAACACAACGGTCGCATGCACAGAGTTCTAAGAAGGATTCCGCGAAGCATAATCAGCATGCAACGCAGAAGCGCAGTCGTATCCGCTGTGGCATTTATGCTGCGCATTCGCACCATCTTATTCCAATAGATTGTTGCCCCGTTGAGCATCCAGCGGGAAGACGAATTGTTGCGGCTACTTTGGCGCTTATGATGCGGTACGATATGGAACCCTATGACGAAGACAGTGGGTGTGGATTTATGCGCCATATTGTCATTCGCGTGGGACAACAGAGTGACGAAATACTCGTGACACTTGTGACCAATGGGGAACGTTTTGTAGGGGCTAAAAATTTTGTCCGCCAACTCGTGCATCGCTGTCCAGAAATTACAACTGTTGTGCAAAATATCAATACGCGCGCTACGAATGCGATTTTTGGCGATAGAGAGAAAACCTTATATGGACCTGGTTTTATCCTCGATACATTGTGCGGTCTTAGCTTTCGTATCTCTTCGCATTCGTTTTACCAGGTCAATGCAGTGCAAACAGAGGTCCTTTACCAGCAGGCAATGGAATATGCCGGGCTGGGGGAAGGCAAAGCGCATGCAGCGGAAGTTCATAGCCAAGGGTTAGTCGCTGCAAGTAAAAAAACGGTCATTGAACGGGCGAAAGGGGATGTCCAAGACGTCCCGCGTAATGTTCTTCTGGCTGCAAAAGGGAATGCTGTCCAAGATGCTTCGCAAACCGCTCCTGCGATTGCAAAAAAGGACGTTCCGCAGGACGTTCTACGAGGTGTCCCGCAAGATGCATCTCTGCCTATAAAGAGTAATAGTGCGCAAGAAGTTCTTGCAGTTGCAAAAGGTGACGTTATGCAACAAACCGCTCCTACGATTGTGGACGCATATTGCGGCACAGGCACTATTGGTTTAGTCGCAGCATCGTATTGTCCTAAAGCGACCGTAATTGGCGTTGACTCTGTTGCTTCTTCCATTCGCGATGCGCGACAGAATGCGCAGCATAATAACTTGATGAATGCTCAATTTGTTGTGGGTGATGCTGGATCTTATATGCGATCATGCGCTGAGGAAGGTTTGACGCCCGACATTCTCTTTATGGATCCGCCGCGCAGTGGGGCAGATACAACTTTTATTGACGCAGCTGTGAGCATGCAACCTCGTCGTATCGTCTACATATCATGCAATCCCGAAACACAGCAGCGTGATATTGAGCTGTTTACGCAAGGTGGATATCATCTCCAGCGTATTCGACCAGTTGATATGTTCCCGCATACCGAGCATGTTGAAACAGTCTGCCTTTTAGAGCAAAGCAGATGTTGAGCCTATTGTTTCTCATGGATAAGAGGCTGCGGCGTAAAAGAGAGCTTTGATGTACATCTGACAATTCCAAGGAGGGTGCCATAGTGAACGACCACGGTGAAATGCTAATTTACCAGACTGAAGATGGACTGACGAAAATAGATGTCAGCATGCAAAATGAGACGGTATGGTTATCTTTGGAACAAATGTCTGATTTATTTCAAAGAGATAAATCTACAATATCCAGGCATATTAAAAATATTTTTGATGAAGGCGAATTGAATAGAAATTCAGTTGTTGCAAATTTTGCAACAACTGCTGCAGATGGGAAAACGTATCAAGTTGACTATTACAATCTTGATGTCATTATCTCTGTCGGTTATCGCGTGAAATCTCAACGAGGTGTGCAGTTCCGTATTTGGGCAGCAGGTGTTTTAAAAGCTTACATTAAAAAGGGTTTTGTTTTGGATGATGACCGTCTGAAGGAACTGGGCGGCGGTGGATACTTTAAAGAGTTGCTTGAACGTATCCGCGACATTCGTGCATCTTAAAAAGTGTTCTATCGCCAGGTGCTTGAAATTTATGCAACTAGCATCGACTACAATCCAAAAGCAGATGTTTCTATCGATTTTTTAAGAAGGTTCAGAATAAAATTCACTATGCTGTTTCCGGCGAAACAGCGGTAGAAGTAATTTATCATCGTGCAGATGCTGAGAAAGATTTTATGGGATTGATGACTTTTTCTGGTGATCGGCCTATATTGCGTGAGGCGAAAATTGCAAAAAATTATCTGAACGAAAAAGAATTGCGAGCAATGGGACAATTGGTTTCCGGATATCTTGATTTTGCTGAAAGACAGGCAGAACGAGAGGTCCCCATGACAATGGAAGATTGGGCGAAGCATCTTGATGGTATTTTGAAATCAACAGGTGAGAATCTATTAATTGGCAGTGGGGCTGTGAGTCATTCGGTGGCAATGAATAAAGCGGAAACGGAATATAAGAAATATAAAGCAAAAACACTCAGTGGCGTGGAAAAGGATTATTTGGCTAGCATTAAGCTGTTGGAACACAAAGGAAAGCAACAACAATGAGCTGTTTTAAAACTGAAATATAGTAGAAGTTGTTTTTAACATTTATTCGGAAGTTGAAGAGATAAGATGAAAATAATTGAATATGGAGAACAAAACTCGAAAGTTATAATGCTTCTGCATGGCGGCGGCTTATCATGGTGGAATTATCGCGATGAAGCAAATCTTCTGAAGGAAAACTACCACGTTGTACTGCCGGTGTTGGACGGTCACGCAGACAGTGATACTCCTTTCACAACGATTGAGAATAATGCAAAAGAGCTTATAAATTATATTGATCAGAATTTTCACGGAACAATTTTAGCAATAGGTGGATTATCTCTCGGCGGGCAAATTCTCGTTGAAATGCTTTCACAAAGAAGCAATATATGCAAATATGCGGTTATTGAGAGTGCCTTGGTCGTGCCTATGCCGATAACAGCCGCATTGATTGCTCCAACCTTTGGTATAAGCTACGGGCTAATTAAGAAAAATTGGTTTTCTAAAGCACAATTTATGTCTTTAAAAATTCAGGATAAGCTATATGAGGATTATTATCGAGATACCTGCAAAATACGAAAGCAGGATATGATTCGCTTCTTGAAGTCAAATTCTTCCTATGCTGTAAAGCCTTCTCTTGCTAATACAACAGCTAACGTAACCATCATTGTAGGCGGTAAAGAACAAAAGGTAATGCAGCGTTCTGCTGAAATTTTACATACCACGATTCCTAACAGTAAATTAAAGATTCTGAAGCAATATTATCATGGAGAATTAAGTCTTAATCATCCTCGCGAGTATATTGAATTATTGAATTGCTTAGTATCAACGATATGGCAATAACTATCATTGCCTGTTCTCGCAGGAATAAATCCCTGCACCAAAATCTCGTTGACTTATCCACAAGTGGAGAACGCCCAAAATCGTGAAAAAGGCAAAAATCGCCCTTGACCTATTTACTGAAATACAGGGATTTCCTAGGATTTTGCCTTGGACTTGTTTATTCAAAAACAGTAGGCTTCGTGGACTTGTTATTCGTAATAATGAGAGTACAGGCTTAAAATTTGCGATCAAAAGTACCCGCTCAAGCCATGTTGAAACAGTCTGTCTTTTAGAGCAAAGCAGATGTTGAGCCTATTGTTTCTCATGGATAAGAGGCTGCGGCGTAAAAGAGAGCTTTGATGTACATCTGACAATTCCAAGGGGGGGGGTGCCATAGTGAACGATCACGGTGAAATTGTATTTAGAGTGCATTACGCTTAAGTACATTACGAAAGATCACCTTTGTGCGCACAAACGCTATGGCTTCTTTAATGATGTGATCGATGAGGTACTTGCGAATGCTCAAAATCGTGATCTCAAATTAGTTTAAGAAAGATCTAAAAATCATTCAGATCTCTTTTAAAAGAATAATAGTGCAAAACGAAAAGGTATAAACACATGAAGACAATCGGGCTATTGGGCGGCATGAGCTGGGAAAGCACGGTTACGTATTATCAGGTCATCAATGAGGGTATAAAGCGTGAGCTCGGTGGATTACACTCCGCGAAAATCGTATTGTATAGTGTTGATTTTTCGGAAATAGAAGCATGCCAGGCAAACGGCGATTGGGATAAAAGTGCCGAAATTCTTGGAAGTGCGGCGCATAATCTAGAAAAAGCCGGTGCTGATTTTATCGTGATCTGCACGAATACCATGCATAAGATTGTGCCTCAAATGC
>DIDE01000064.1 GCA_002417975.1 Eggerthellaceae bacterium UBA5808 | reverse complement strand
CAGTGAAGGTTATAACCACCACAAGGAGCATCAACATCAAGCGCTTCACCTGCAGCATACAAGCCGTATGCACCACGTAGTCCCAGCGTTGTTGGATCGCAAGATCGTACCGCAATGCCACCGCGATGGACCTGACAAAGACGCGGATCACCTATTCCTCGGCATATAAGAGGAAACGTACGCAACGCAGAATCAACACGATCAAGATATGCACTATCGGATGCTCCATCATAGGCGACACCCGCAACGCCACATACGGCACGAGCCACAGGAGGCAACATCATGCCGCAAAAGAAATCGCGCCACGAAGGAGACCCTAAAGATGCCAAACGCCTATTGAGATATGGAAGAGACGCATCGCGTGCAAACGAAGGAAGCAAATCGATACTCAACCGATCACCTGGCTGAGCAAATCGCGATATGTTAAACGCAGCAATGCCCGAGATACCAAAGGTACGGAAGATAACTTCGCCCAACTCGACAATACGTTGCACATCAGACGAAGGCGAATACCACGTCAGAGAGCACTTCACACGAATTTTATCGAGACCTCTTAGCACGTCAGTATTAGTACGCAACGGTCCCAAGACAGGAACAAAAGGTCGACAATAAATCTGATTACTCGAAACATCAGCAAGCAGTTGCTCATTAAATCCTTTTCCACACGCAATGACAATGGCATCACAACGTACTGCAGGTATTGTTCCTTGGAACGAAACAAGCCATTCGCCGCTCTGAAGTCGCGAAACACCGACCACATTGCGCCCGCATACTTCGCGAATGCCCAATTTTGACGCAGTTAAGCGCAAAGCATCTAGTACAGAAGTAGCCTTGTTCGCTTGCGGATAAAGACGGCCATCGGATTCTTGCCTAAGGAGCAAGCCACACGAAGATAAAAACTGAAGAGCATCATGCGGCGAGCATATGCGGAACACGCGTTCAACAAAATCAGCGTTATGGTAGACTGCAGATCCCGTAGCCGCATTAGCGATATTGCATCGTCCGTTTCCTGTTGCAAGAATGCTCTTGCCTACGCGATCCGCCTTATCAAAAACGGACACATGAGCGCCATTGCGCGCAGCAACGATGGCAGCAGCAAGGCCAGATGCCCCGCCACCTAGTACGATTATGTTGCGATGAGTATCATTATTCATGTCTCTCATCATACCCCTTTTTGTATAGACGTCCCTTTCACAGAGTATGTCCACGCACAAAGTCCAGCGTGGACATACAAGCTGCCTAGATAACCATCTATAGAGGAAACGTTATCTTTTATTTAACGTTATTTTTATTTCGTCGTCTTCCAAAGACCATGGAGATTGCAATACGCATATGCAGCAACTACATGATCGCCTACAGCAATCGAGAATTGTGCATGAGGCGCATCGCCTGGTTTAAGCATACAAACACTCCAGGTAGATTCAGTTTGCATGGCGATGGCCGTTATAAAATGTTCTGACGTCATTGGGTGATCAACTTGCCCAACATTGATCTGGACATCCAATCCATTTACGCTCACAACAGGAAGATGCTTCTCATGAGCAGCCTCAACCACATTTGGTTCAAGCACATCCATTGGAACACCACAACACTCCATAGGAACGCCCGAATCAAATAGCTTCACCGCCACGTTACCGCATGTTGCGCACTTATAGAAGGTAATAGCCATATCATTGTCCTCCCTCAATTTTGAAGCACTACTCTTTATTAGTTCAACACCCCTAAAACGGAGCATAAAACCCTGTTTTACTTTGCCGTATCAGCGCGCAAAGACTGAGGTAACCCCGCACGTAGTGCCATTACCAATACCACAATACCAATGATAATAAGCGGCACCGAAAGAACCTGGCCCATCGTTAGCCATCCACCCCACAAATATCCAAGCTGAGCATCGGGCTGACGAACAAACTCAATTATAAAGCGAAAAACGCCATACATTATAAGGAATATGCCAAGAAATGTTCCACGAGGGAGTGGAGGCTTTTTTCTCGAAAGCGCAAAGAGCACAATAAAGATCACAATGCCTTCGAGCAAAGCTTCGTACAACTCAGTCGGATGACGTGCAACAGATCCCGCCGTACCGCCAAACACAACCCCCCACGGCAGATCGGTTGGGGCCCCCCATAGTTCTCCATTAATAAAGTTAGCGCATCGACCAAAAAACAGACCAAGGGGCGCACCTATAACCGCAAGATCCGCAATCGTAAAATACGGAATGTGTGTAATGTGAGAAGCAACAATTCCAGCAAGCAAGCCTCCGACAAGACCGCCATGAAAGCTCATTCCGCCAGCAGATAAATCAAATATTTCAAGCGGGTTAGTAAGATAGAAACCTGCTCCATAAAACAGCACATAACCAAGTCGTGCACCGATGACAATACCAATAATCGCACAGAGCATAATGGTAAGGAGCGAATCTGTATCAATCGAAATCTTCCAACGTCGAGCAACACGGACGATGACAAAAGCCGCGCAGCAGAATCCCAAAAGGTATGCAATCCCATACCAACGCACCGTAAGCGGTCCGAGCGTAAAAGCAATCGGATTAAGACTCTGATAGAACGCGTTAAGCACGATTCCTCCAAAGAAAGATTAGATCACAATCAGAACAATACATGCAATTCTATCAGAAGCACTATCACCTTTGATCACAGCTTAGAATCCCACAGTCTCTACGCTCAAATGTGATGGGCTTAAATATTTTGTGCATGCAATGGAGACCATTTTTATGGATTCAGCCTACCAGAGTGCTTATCTCGAACGATTGCCGAGAAAGTCGAGGGCTGACCGTGGTAGAATAATCGCGTCTATGACGATACATAAAGGAGTACCTTATGGTAAATAAAGAAGATGTCGCAGCGGTTCTAGGTCTTATTCGTCCAAGCCTCCAGGCAGATGGCGGAGATGTCGAACTTGTTGACGTAAGCGAAGATGGCGTTGTCACAGTAGAGCTACAAGGAGCCTGCAAAGGTTGCCCAATGTCACAAATGACACTTGCAAATGGTGTTGAGCGTATCCTCAAGGATCGCGTTCCTGGCGTAACTAAGGTTGTACCTGCGTAATAACATGAACGATTTAGGACGAAACTACCGCGCCCTATAAGGTGAAAGAGATGACAAACATGGCCAAATGCTGGGAATTAAGAGGTTGTGACGAGGAGATGCAATCCCGTTGTCCTCATAATAAGCCAGGAGCGCCCTGCCCGATGGATTGTCGTTTTGCAGATTGCAATCGACCAACACACCATCAAGTCGACGCCTATGATGCGCTATCGTATCCTACTATTGATCGCTCAGTCTGTAACAAGGCAACGTGTACACTCTGCGAATTCTTTTTAACGCATGGTCCAGAAGTCGCAAATCCTGTGCACTAGCTTCAACGCTTATATATAAGCCTACATGCGCAGATTGATGTACCGTATGCTGCTTAGTTAAACGTTGCACTAAAAGAGCACCCATCCCTGTTTATACGACAGGGATGGGTGCTCTTGATATACACATACTTGTAATAACTCGTATCAGAAACGATATACAAGCAAAAACTTCACGTTACGACGTTGGCACCCAGTCTTTTCCAATAATCACCAAAATATCTGTATCAAAAGAATAGTAGTAGCTTGCTTCAACAACACGCCCTGTGCCAAGGGTATCAACGATGCTTTGCGCTGTGTCCTCGTATGCCACATCTCCGTAAACAACAAGCGTGTCATCGTATACATAGCTATCGGTATTGCCTGTTGTTGGCACCTGATATCCCGCGTTTGTGAGCGTTGTCGACATTGCAGTCGCCGCTCCTGTTGTCCCCGCACCATTACGAACCGTCACTGTCACATCAGAAGGACTGACAGAACCTGTTGTCATCTTACGATCAGGATCGTCGCCATCATTTGTCGCAGCCATCATATTCGTCCACGCCTTATCGGATGGCTCAAATAATACGGTGTCGCCACTCTTATATAAACGACCGGGTACATGTGTAAGATAAGATGAATCAACATTTGAGCCAAAAGCTTGTGCTGCTGCTGTTAGCTGATCGATATTCATATCCGTTTTAAAGCACGAAGCAATCGAATCAATGTCTTGCGCCATATCGATCGTTCCATGACCAAGCAACGTCTGCATGAGCGTCTCAAGAATCTCGTTTTGAACCGTACTCCGCATAGCCACGGTATCGGAATAGTTATCAGCACGTACTGCAGTTAGCGCAGAAGCACCATCGAGCGTCTGCTGCCCCGCAGAAAGATAGATAGAACCTGCATCAGGATCGTCAACCTCTTGCGGAAGATTCACCGATACACCGCCTATATCATCAACAAGCGTCTGAAAACCACTTGCATCAATTTTTGCATAATGAGCAATTGACACGCCCGCAAACGATGAAACAGCCGAAACTAATCCGGCATCCCCGCCCTTGAGCTGAGCATATCGAATAGGACCAGTCTCCCCTTTCGACAGCGTCACATCCGTCGATCCAGGAATGGAGATAAGAGAAACCTGATGATTAGTAGGGTCAATACGTATAAGCGTTAAAAGGTCAGGCCCATCATACCCACTAGAGGCGTCACTAAATTCCCCAGCAACAAGGACATAATAGGGATCACTAGCATTCGAGGGTGCAACAAGCGTTTGTTTAAGATCACTATCATTAAGTGTCATACGCGACGTGATAGACGACGTTAAAGAGAACCAAGCAACCGCAACCGCAACGCCAATCGCAATAAGAACAAGGGCAACGATGCATACTATCGCTCGTACACGAGCAGTATGAGCAGATCGCATCGCAAATCCTTTGTCGCTAATTCGACGCGAAAATGCCGATTCGCTCTCACGATACTTCGTGTCCGGAATAAGCTGACGGATATCTCCCCGATTGGCCTTATCCGATTCATGATGACTTGAAAAGCTCAAATGGATCTTCGACGCACGGCGCGAATTATCTACAGCATGAACACCGATCACGTTCTGCTGTACAGAACGAGAGCGACGTTCCGAAGCGCGTCTTTGTCTACGATTCGACATAGCAGTCCAATCCTACAGTGCCGATGTGAGGGAGTCGTCCTCAACCGTCGTCCGCACTACATGCGCGCCCAGCGATTGCAGTTTGCCAACATAGTTTTCGTAACCGCGATCAATATGCGCAATACGGCGTACGCACGTTTCGCCCTCAGCCACTAGCCCTGCAAGAACCAGAGCAGCACCAGCGCGTAAATCAGTCGACTTCACCGGAGCGCCCTGGAGTGACGACACACCGCGCACAATCGCATGATGATCATCAATCGTTACATCGGCTCCCATGCGAACGAGCTCAGCGGCAAACATGAACCTGTTCTCAAATACGTTCTCCGTAATAATAGAGTTACCATCCGCAAGCGATGCAAGAAGCATAAACTGCGCTTGTAAATCTGTCGGAAACCCTGGATGTGGCAACGTCTGAATATCGATAGCTTTAAGAGGCTGCGTACGACAAACAGTAATCGAATCGCCATCCGTCGTCACCGTAGCACCCATCGCTTTAAGCTTAACAATTGCCATACGCAAAAATGAGGGGTCAATGCCGGTAACCGTAAGAGGGCCGCCAAGCAGCGCGCCTCCAACAAGGAACGTGCCCGCCTCAATACGATCTCCAACGGTTGTATGCTCGCATTCATGCATCTGAGCAATAGGCGTTCCTTCGATATGGATCGACGACGATCCAGCTCCCTCAACGTGAGCACCCATCTCATTGAGCATCATTGCAAGATCAACAATTTCAGGCTCACGAGCGGCGTTCTCGATTGTCGTATGCCCTTTTGCAACAACNNTCCATACCAACTAGATGCATATCGATTTTTCTTGCACCAATCTGACATCCACCAGGCATGGCAACACGAGCCTGGCCAAAGCGTCCAACCAATGGGCCAAGTACCGATATACTGGCACGCATTTTGGAAACAAGTTCATAGGGCGTCTCAGATTTGTTGACCGACGAAGTGTCAACCGTAATGGTATGACCCTCACGTTCAACAGTTGCACCAAGGCGGCGAAGCACCTCAGACATGATATTTATATCAGATATCATCGGTACATTATGAATAACACAAGTGCCATGAGAAAGGAGAGATGCGGCAAGCAACTTCAGAGCAGAATTCTTTGCCCCTGACGCACGAACCGTTCCCGTCAGATTATCGCTTTCACGCGCGATGATTACTTCTTCCGGCATAAATCACGCTTCCTTCTCTACAATGAATGACGATCAAATACGTTCGCCATTCCAATAGATTGCATAACAAATCACCGTATCAAATTATATGCGTAAAAAAGACTATCGGCCCGTTCTCCATAGCTCTCACGAAGAAAGCAGAAGAACGAACCGATGTAGTAAATAATACGTGTAGTAGAACTATTCGCCCAGCAAGAAACGCTTGATAGCGACAATCTTAATAGCTGAACCAAGCGCATCGGCGGTCGCCTTGGTGTACTGGCTGATCGTCTGATCGCTGTCCTTAACATATTCCTGCTCGTTAAGAACAGAACCACGATAGAACTTTTCCATACGACCCGTTGCGATCTTTTCCTGGATAGCTTCAGGCTTTCCAGAATCAGCAGCTTGAGCCTTATAAATGCCCATTTCGTGTTCGACTATTGCAGGATCAACTTCATCGCGCGTTACAGCAACAGGAGCTGCAGCGGCAACCTGCATGGCAATGTTGCGACCATATTGTTTGAACTCATCCTTGGCTGCAACTTGGGGATCAGCAAGATCGAACTGAACCAAAACGCCAATTTTTCCAGCACCATGAATGTAGCTTGCAATTGCACCATGAGATGTTTCCATACGTGCAAAACGAGGAAGCTTAATATTTTCGCCCAACGTATGAATTGCTTCAATAAGCAATGCATCAATTGTGTCGCCATTCTCTTCTTTCAGCGCACGAAGAGCATCGACATCGGCAGGATTCTGATCAATAATCGTTTGCGCAATACGACGAGCATATCCAGCAAACTTCGCATTTTCGCCAACGAAGTCCGTTTCACAATCGAGTTCAACGAGCGCAGCCTTAGCAGCATCATCGCTTACCAATGCAAGGATTGTGCCCTCATTCGTAGCACGATCAGCCTTTTTAACTGCAGAAGCTTCGCCTGCACGACGGAGGACATCAACGGCTTCCGTGATATCGCCGTCAGCTTCGTCGAGAGCCTTCTTGCATTCCATCATGCCTGCACCGGTCATTTCACGAAGTTGCTTGACCATAGCAGCAGTGGTTTTTGCCATTTTGTCATTCCTTTCAGACGAGAAACCTCCTCATGCAGAGTAAGATACGCCCTGCATGAGTCGATAGGAATCATTATTTTGCAGATTTAGGAGCAGCCTTAGTAGCAGGCTTAGATGCAGCAGCTTTTGAGGCAGCCTTTGGAGCAGCCTTAGGAGCAGCACCCTTCTTGTCAGCCTCTTTTTCGACCATTTCTTCGACCGTAACAGGAGCACCAATACCAGCCGTTACCGCAGATGCAATGAAGCTCGTCAACATTTTGACCGAACGAATTGCATCGTCGTTGGCAGGAATGCCGTAATCGACATCGTCTGGATCGCAGTTGGTGTCAAGCGTACCAACAATAGGAATATGGAGACGCTGTGCCTCATGAATCGAAATAATCTCGCGATTGGTATCGATGACAAAGATCGCATCAGGCGTCTTTTTCATATTGCGGATACCATTGAGGTTTGTCTGCAATTTGGTGAGTTCCTTATGGCGCAGGATCTGCTCCTTCTTAGGCAGCTTTTCCATACGACCATCGGTATCCATTGCCTCGAGCTCTTCCATGCGAGAAACACGAGAGCGAATCGTCACAAAGTTCGTAAGCATACCACCGAGCCAACGTGCGTTAACGTATGGCATACCACAGCTATTTGCTGCTTCAGCGATGCTTTCCTGAGCCTGCTTTTTAGTACCGACGAACAGGATTGTGCCACCCTTAGCAGCAAGATTGCTGACAAACGTATAAGCCTGGTCAAGGCCGAGCAACGTTTTCTTAAGATCGATAATATAGATATCACCACGGCTACCAAAGATATAGGGTTTCATCTTTGGGTCCCAGCGGCGGGTCTGATGACCGAAATGCGCACCTGCATCAAGCAGGGTTTTGATACTAACCTTTTCCATCATATTCTCCATTCGTTAATCCTCTGCATGGGATCATCCCCGATTCGCAACCTTTTTGGCCACTCGCGAATCCAAGTACTCCATACATGTGTAATCAGAAACTTTGATATCTTACCATCAGCTTGCTAATCCGACAACTCTCCCATACAAAAGATCACAGGAGTTAGATTATTCACCAAAGCGAAGCGATATGCGCACAGTAAAAACGTTGTCCTTGCAAGATAGATCAAACAACCCATCTTGTTTGCCAACGTATGACTTGATGCTCAACAGCCCAACGCCATGTCCCGATCCCTGAGAAGAAAGAGGAAGATGCGTCTGAGCATTCATCTTGATATCACCAACATAAGAATTAGATACTTCAGTTATCATCTGATGATTAACAATCGAGATCGAGCAGGTAATAAAACGCTTGGTAGGATCTTCGACTTCAGAGGCTGCACGTACCGCATTCTCCAGCAAGTTAGACAATGTAGTCGCGTATTCAACCTCATCAATGGACGTCAGATCCTCGGGAACACCAACACGACATTTCATTGTAACGTGAGCCTGTTCAGCACGTTTGCTATAAAGAGACAAAACTGCATCAAGCGCTGCGTTGCGACTCAAGCGCGAAAGAACAGCCTTATCAAGCTCGCCGCTCAAATGGCTCAATAAATCGCGGATGCGTCCATATTCCTTCGCATCAAGATATGCATTAATTAGCGCAACACGATGTCTCATGTCATGGCGTATAACCGTCATACGTTCATTGGAATCCTGAATCAATTCAATCTGCTGTTTAAGGTTATCCGTCATACGTGCAAGAATGCCGTTATCGCGTTCAAGTTCGCTTTCATGACGAGCATCGATAAGTGCCCCGATCACAATCGAGTAAGAAAGAATCATCAGTACAAGCACACAAAGGCAAGGGATCAAGACCTTAAGAGACAGGGATGATTCAAGCGAAAGGAGAAAATACTGTGTTGTATAAAACATTAGAGGAACTAAACAGAGCATTCCCCACCCTTTGCTGCGAACATTCATCTCATAGAGATAGCGTTTTCTAAGCATCATGACAATCACAACAAGGAGGAATGTATGAAGGCATATCTGGAACAAACATGCCAGCCATCCTATGCCCGAAACAAGATAGATAACTGAGAAAACAATATTTCCTACCAGGACGTACGCTGCTGATGTAAGTCCTGTAAAGAGCGCACGAAAATCGCGATACGAGCACAAAAAGAATGCAAGACCTTGGACGAGTATCGCTTCGCAGATCGTTACAGCCCCCGTCATGAGATCGGTATTGTTCCAAGGAGTGAACTCAGCGTCAATAGCAACTGTTATTGCAAAACATACTGCCGCGCAGATAATTGATACACGTTTGCTATAGCGCATTGGGAGCATAAGCAAAAGATAACTTAGCAAAAAGAGCATCGAGATGGTATATTCAGCAAGCTGCGGATCGATCATGCACGGCCACCCGAACGCGAAAGATATTCAAGATAAATATGCTTAGTTTCGGCCATATTACGC
This sequence comes from Eggerthellaceae bacterium UBA5808, assembly GCA_002417975.1. GTDB lineage: Bacteria > Actinomycetota > Coriobacteriia > Coriobacteriales > Eggerthellaceae > UBA5808. Next base: position 12,985 of record DIDE01000064.1, on the reverse strand, counting down.
CGACTAATAGGAACTTTAGTTCCATTTTCCATGAGCAGATAATCCGCTTTAAGCGCACGAACAAAATGGAGATTGACGTAAAACGACTTATGGGGATGGATAAAGTTAGCATTCTCTTCTACGACGGATTGAACGCTTTCTTCGAATTTTCCTCTATTCGTTTGGCCAATAACTTCTTTTCCGTCTGCCATAAGATAATGCGCAGCACGCGCGCGATTTTCGATATAGGCAACATCTGCAGGCGAAATAGGTGTAAGACCATCTTGGCTTTTAACTTGAACGACTTTGGTAAATTCAGACACAAATTTGACCGCAGCGTCAAGCGCCTCAAACAATTGGCGTCTATGTACAGGCTTAATGATATAGCGAAGGGCATGCACACCGTAAGCATCGAGTGCATACTCTTTCGACGAGGTAATAAAGATTGTAGGCGCGTGACATTCATGCTGGATGATTTTCCCTAAATGGATACCATCCAACTCCGGCATTAGAATATCAAGCAGGTACACATCAAAAAAATCATGGTCGTTTTCGATAAACGCACCAAGTTTACGCGGTGACTGAAAAAGCCGCGACATAACCTCAAGATTTGGATGAATATCGTTGTACCCCTTGATAAGCGATGCTATTCTTTGCAATTCTTCGGCGTCGTCATCACAGACGGCAAATCGCAACATATTTATCACCTCGCTTAAAGTAGTATACCCGTCCTTGTATAATTCCGCTATGAACCCCTATGTGCGCATTCACGTTTACTCCCTGAAAACGATTACGCAATGATCAAACAGATTATAAGAGCCGATGTGCACGCACTCAAGGTTCTATTTCGTATCGACCTGTGGAATAGGCGTTTCGTCTCGTTCATCAAGATGCCCATCCCATACATAATGCTTCGTTTCTCGCGCAATCAACCCCGAAAGCGCAAGGACCATGATGATATTAGGAAATGCCATGAGTGCATTTGTGATATCAGATATCGTCCAAACAACGCTTCCTACGCCAATCGCACCAAGGAACGCAACAGCAATATAGATTACCTGATAAGGAACGACTGCCTTTTTCCCAAACAGATACGCAGCGCAACGATTCCCATAATAGCTCCACCCCAAGATCGTCGAATAGGCAAAAAGTACCATGCCGATAACAAGAATAGGCGTACCAATATAGGGGATTTTCGAAAATGCTTCACTGGTAAGCATCGCGCCCGTAAATGCGCTCGGGTCTGACAAGATATCTGCCTGAATACTAGGATTTGCAATCATAGTCGATACAAGCATGATTCCGGTCAAAGCGCAGATAACAACCGTGTCCCAAAACGTTCCTGTCATAGAAATAAGAGCTTGACGAGCAGGATTACGTGTCGATGCCGCAGATGCAACAATTGGTGCGCTGCCTAAACCAGATTCGTTAGAGAACAAACCGCGTGCACAGCCGAATTGCAATGCAAGCATCATGCCACTGCCAACTGCGCCGCCAAAAGCAGCTTTAGGCGTAAAAGCACATTGGAAAATGGTGGCAATTGCATCACCAACAAATGGCGCATTCATGCAAATGATGATTACACAGCCAAGCGCATAGAAAACAGCCATGAATGGAATCAGCTTCTCGCAGACATGAGAGATCTTTTTAACCCCACCAAATACAACAACTGATACGAGCACAACCACAATAAGGCCGATAACCCAAGCGGGAATCGCAGGAAAATTAGCAACAATAATGCCCGTAAGCGCACTCGCCTGAACCGCTGATCCAGTTCCAACCGACGCAATCATGGCAAAGAATGCAAATGCTCCTGCACCTAGCAGCGCCCACCATGGTGTTTTTCCATTGCGAGTAAATGCTCGTCTAAACGCATACATCGCGCCACCAAGCATATTACCCTTGTGGTCTTTTACGCGATACTTAACGGCGGCATACGCCTCAGAATACTTTGTTGCAATGCCAAACACACCCGTAAGCCACATCCACAAAACAGCACCCGGACCACCGGCGAGAATAGCTGTTGCTACTCCGACAATATTGCCTGTACCAATAGTCGCAGAAAGCGCTGTTGTTAACGCGCCAAACTGACTGATGTCACCCTCCCCTTCTTTATCAGGCGTGACCGACATCTTAATTGCAAGTGGAATTTTCCGCTGAATAAAATGAGTTCGAATAGTTAGAATGATATGTGAACCGAGTAATAGGCATATCATGATCGGGCCCCACACGAATGCATCAATCGCATTCAATATCGCCACGAAGTCCACCGCAATCACCACTGCCTCTCTCGTCCCTCTCTAAATGGAGGGGTACATAAAAAACCATATCTTTGCAGTATAGTTGTTTATCATTTTCTTTTATAAAAAAGAATCAGTTTTCTATTGAACGGGAATTTCAACCCCACAATTTCATCCCATAATTTCAATCTCAAAGCACATACTTGCAAGAGAACTCGACATATAGATATAATGTCACCTGTGAATCTGTTTCAAGGCGAGGTGAAAATCCTCACCGGCGGTAATCGTTCTAGTGTATTAGATGCACTACAACGAAAGTCCGCGACCTCGATATTCGTATCGGGCTGACACTGGTGAAAGTCCAGGACCGACGGTTATAGTCCGGATGAAAGAAGCAGCGTTCCCGATGACATGAACATGATGTGATTCATCGGCGACTCCGCGGCCTCGTTTTCCGAGATTCGCGCGAGTCGTTTTTTTACGGGCATAACGACCTTCGCTTCAACCGCCCGGAAAGGATATGCATTATGGACACGTCATCGAATCATTCAACTATCTCACCAGCAGCAGGAAAAACTGCGGGCAATCGCTGGGACACTCATCAAATGGTGGTTATGGCACTTATGTGCGCGATCGGCACCCTGCTAAGCTTCATTCAGTTTCCTCTTATACCTGGTATTACATGGCTCAAATACGATGCCGCATGCGTTCCCGCAATGGTCTGCGGATTCGCCTTCGGACCTACCCCTGGTATCGTTGTTGGCGTTTTGAGTGCAATAATTCAAGGCCTCATCATGGGCGACGCAGTCGGCGCACTTATGAATATCATTGTCGTTATCGCACTCATACTACCAAGTGCCTGGATCTATCGCACGCATCATACGTTCAAGGGAGCCCTTGTTGGTTTACTGATTGCGATCATCGTAATGATCGTCGTCGAAGTAGGAGCAAATCTTATTATCGACCCTTTCTATTTTGGTATGCCCATCGAAGCCGTCGCTGCGCTCATCATACCGGTCCTTATTCCGTTTAATCTCGCAAAAGCATGCATCAATGCGCTGCTTACGTTTGCAATTTATAAAAGTATATCCAACCTCATTACCCCACGTAAAAAGCAGGTTAAAGGAATTTAGCGGAACTCTTGTAAAGCGAAAGGAAAGGTGACATGGATACACGTCCTGCTCTACACTTCGATGATGTCTCATTCACCTACGACGGCACAACCTTTGTGCTCGATGGAATCACATTTTCTATCAACAAAGGATCGACCGTAGGAATACTTGGTGGCAACGGAAGCGGTAAAAGTACGTTTGCAAAACTCTGCAATGCCCTACTCGTTCCTGATCAAGGATGCGTCACGGTATTTGGACGCCATACTGAAGATACAACGGCAACGTATGATATACGCAGCGATGCAGGAATGGTATTTCAAAATCCCGACGATCAATTGATCGCAAGCTTAATCGAAAACGATGTTGCATTCGGTCCCGAAAATCTTGGTGTTCCAACCAATCAATTACGTGAGCGCGTTACCGAAGCCTTAGCTTCGGTCGGACTCCAAGGATTCGAGCGTACGGAGACTGCAGCACTTTCGGGTGGCCAAAAGCAGCGTGTTGCTATCGCAGGCGTACTTGCTATGCAACCAAAGATTCTCATCCTTGACGAAGCATCAGCCATGCTCGATCCCCAAGGGCGACGCGATTTGCTCGATATTTGTCGCGACCTTCACCAACAAGGTATGACCATTATTATGATCACCCATTTTATGGAAGAGACACTCGATTTTGATCAGGATATTGTCTTAGATAAAGGATCAATTGCACTCTCAGGAACACCTCAAGACGTGCTTACACAAATCGATCGACTTCATGAGCTCAATCTTGAGCCACCCTTTGCTTGCAAGCTTAGCGACGCTCTACAGCAAAGAGGAGTCCCCGTACATTTACACAGTACCGATGCTGGTCTCATAACTGATTTAAAAAAGCTCTATACGGACAGTGCGCAAGATGCTTTAGCAACGTCAGCTAATCCTTCTATGTCAAAGGAGGAACTGCAATGATTGAATTCAAACATGTTTTCTATTCATACGAAAATCCAGCGTCTAATACTCAACGGCATCATCGTCGATCAAAGCAATCTTCAAGCACTGCAGCGACAGAGAACGAACAAGTTGCTAACGCTACATGGGCACTCAAAGATATAACACTGACCATACACGACGGTTCATTTGTTGGTATTGCTGGTCATACGGGCAGCGGTAAGAGTACACTCATCCAGCATATGAATGGTCTGATTCATCCGTTACGAGGGGCAGTATATGTCGATGGCAACGATATCGCTCATCGTCAAGCTGCCATAGACGCACGCAAACATATTGGACTCGTTTTTCAGTATCCAGAGCATCAGCTTTTTGCCGAAACAGTTCACGACGATGTTGCCTTTGGCCCTCGTAATCATGGCTTACCAGCCGATGAAGTTGAACAACGCGTTGCCGAAGCTCTTGAATCGGTTAACCTCGATCCAGCTAGCATCGGAAGCGTAAGTCCGTTTGAATTATCTGGTGGCCAACAACGACGTGTAGCCTTTGCAGGCGTACTCGCCATGCGGCCAGACACACTTATTCTTGATGAACCCATGGCCGGTCTTGACCCGGCAGCCCGGCAGTCGTTCCTTGACTTAATAGCATCGCTCCATAAAAAACGACAAATGACTATTGTTATGGTGTCACATAATATGAATGACCTTGCTGCGCTCTGTGATCGCATCGTCATTATGAATCACGGGCAAATATACACAATGGGCACTCCTGAGCAGGTATTTTCTGATGCATCTTCTCTTCAACACATCGGTCTTGATGTTCCCGATACTCAACGATTTGTCCAATTGCTCAAAGATCAAGGCATCAATCTTGCCCCACATCTTTATTCGATCGATAGTCTTGCTGATGCAATCGCCCACGAGCTTGGAGCTGCATCCATGCCGCACAGTACACGGCAGGACGTCAACTAATGCAAACCGCCACAGCAATTATTGGGCAATACTATCCAGTACAAAGCGTGATCCATCGGCTTGATCCCCGCATTAAGCTTTTGGGAAGTATTGTGCTGATGATTATTATCCTGTGCGCGCACAGTTACCCAATGCTCGGCGTAGAGGCGCTCTGTCTTTTGGGAATCACCCTCTGTGCGCGCATTCCCCTTCGCGCACTCCTATCATCAATTGCACCCCTGTCCTTTATCATCATTATTACGGCACTATTAAATATATTCTTTGTTCAAGGTGGAACAATCTACCTAGCGTTGGGTCCCATCATTGTGAGTCAAGATGGAATTAGTGCAGCACTCTTCCTTTGTTGCCGGCTACTGCTGTTACTCATTTCCGGCAGCATGCTCACACTTACAACAACAACGCTCGACATAAGTGATGCGTGCGAGACATTGCTCAACCCTTTGAAGCGATTTGGTTTTCCATCGCATGAATGCGCCATGATTATGGGAATAGCACTACGGTTCCTTCCTCAATTTATCGAAGAGTCACGCATCATCAAAGATGCCCGCACGAGCCGCGGAGCAGAATCACCCACCCAAGGAGGAATTAAAGCCATTACAAGTCGCCTCATACCGCTTTTTACCAGTGCATTTAGACATGCCGATACACTAGCTCTTGCCATGGATGCACGTTGCTATCATGGCGGAGAAGGGCGCACTCACCTAAGCCCACTCAAACTTGCAACACGCGATTACATATCACTCGGTTGTATGGCAGCGATTACTGCAGGTTCATTTCTTATAGGCCTTATCGGCTAGCATAGTATCAAAACAATGGAAGGAATAACCATGAAGCAAGACGTCGTTGATTACCTTACCCATATCCCCTGTTGGTTTTTGGCTACCACCGAACGCAATCAACCACGTGTACGACCATTTTCCTTTGCCGCGCTCGATAAAGATCGTATTTGGTTTTGCACTGCCACCAATAAAGATGTCTATCAGCAGCTCAAGGAAAATCCGCGCTTTGAACTCTCAGGATGGGAGCCCGGACATGGATGGATTGTCGTCACAGGACGCGCTGGGCTTAAAGACAACGTCGACAAAGAGACGCGTCAGGCGGGCTATGAGCATATGACTGCGTTAGGTGAGTCATATAACGAAGCAGACGACCCACGATTGACCTTTTTTAGTCTCGAAGAAGGCTCAGCGCGGTTCGTCGATATAGATGGTAGTGAACAAACAATTTCGCTCGACGATTAATTGAAATCACGTCTTATACAAACGCATCTGAAACAATCGTATAAAGTAGCTACACCGTAATCAGCAAGATCGGCTTCGATCGCGTCCGCGACCAAAGCCGATCTTTTATATCTCTATGAATTACACGATAGAATATCGTTGCAGCACAGACCAAAACAGCGCAGCTATTCGAATGAATAGAGATCCTTAGTTGCCTCTTTAAATGCTTCATATGCATGTTGAGCAGATTCAGGGTCATCTACAAGTTCGAAGGAAACAGGCTGTCCATCAGCATCAAGCTCGGTGACTTCAAGGACCATGACCTCTCCCGACGAAGCATCGGGAGTACCGTGATCAGTGGGAAAAAAGAAGCCGTAACGGATGGATCCATCGATGATCAAGCCCAGAAATTCGAGCTCAATCGTGTCTCCTTTTTCATCTTTAAACGAGAAGACACGTCCCTCTTGTTCCGGAGGGCAGAAGTTAGGCGCGCTTCCGTGCCGTTTCATTATTTGCCCTCCGGTTTATTCGCAGATTGAGCCTTACTCTGAGATGAAGAATTATCCTTTTTGTCATTGTCTGAATGAGATGCCTTATTCGCCTTAGCACGAGCAGAGCGCTTACGCGCAGCCGCACGTTTTTCCTTGGCAAGTTGCGCACCTGTCTTAGTCTCCACCTGCTTCGTAGCTCCTTGGTGCTTCTCTTCTTTTGGCTGAGCTTCGAGTTTAACCGTTACCGTAGCAGTAGTCGAAGTAGCCTTTGAAGCAGTAGCCTTTGGAGCAGCAGTCTTACCTACGCGCACCGGTGCGGTCAATCCATCATGAGCGAACGCGAACTGACCGATCTTGTCACCAAACTTCTTGGTAAGTTTTACGTTCTTGTTTTCGCGCGATTTCCAAATTGAATAGAGCGGACATGCAATTGCGATAGATGAATATGCACCAGAAACAAGACCGATCGTCATAGCAAAAGCGAAGTCCTTTAATGTCTCAGAACCAAAGAAGAGCATCGTCACAACAGGCAGCAATGACGTAAGTGAGGTGTTGATTGAACGCAAGAACACCTGATTCATCGAATGGTTCGCCATCGTCATGAAGGAACAGCGTAATGCTGAATGACTCATATTGTCGTTGATGCGGTGGAATACGACCACGGTATCGTAGAGCGAATAACCAAGAATCGTAAGCAAAGCAGCAATGGTGTTCGGGTTCATCTCACGGCCGAACAAAGCGTAGATGCCGATTACCAAGATGATATCATGCAGCAATGCAACAATTGCGCATACGCCCATTCGATATTCAAATCGAATTGCAATATAGATAATGATGAGTACAAACGATGCGAGCAATGCAACAAACATCGATTGAATAATGCTTGGACCCCAGTCAGGACTGATAGTGGAAACTTGGAAGCTATCGGTGCTCAATCCCAAATCATTAGCAACCGACGTTGCCATACCTGCAGCAGCTGCTGCATCACTTTCGGTGATACGAACGATATAGCCATCTTCACCATTTGACGTCGTCGTCTGAATAACTGCATTAGGATCGCCTTCGTTGGCAAACGCATCACGTATCTGATCAGTTGAAAGGTCACCCGTATTCGTAAACGTAATGCTGGTACCACCGATGAACTCAATACCAAGGTTGAGTCCTTTGATTCCTATGATCAGCGAGCACACAACAACTACGGTGGCGGCAAGCGTTAGGAAGATCTTGCGATATCCCAAGAAGTTAATGTCGTGTTTAAGGAAACGACCATGCATCGTTGCTGCATTCTCAGCAGCCTTACGTCCTGCTTCACCACCCTTGCGCTCAGCAAAATCAGCATTAGCCTCTCGGTTAACCTCTTCTGCTGATGCAGCAGTCTCTACCGTCTCGCCTTCAATTTCGGCAAGTTGACCATATATATCGGCTGCCTTCTCGCAATCAGACACACCCCAGAAATCAGGATGATGCGAAATACTGTGTGGCGCAAGAATACGAATGATAGGAGCCTTAAAGAGCAGCATCATCGCAATATCGCACATAATGCCCAACGCAAGCGTGAGGCCAAATCCCTTAACAGAACTTGATGCCAGGAAGAAAAGCGTCAATGCTGAAACAAGGGTTACCAGGTCGGCATCGATAGATGTCTGAATGCCATGACGAACACCTGTGATAGATGCTGCACGGATACTGCGTCCAAAGCGAATTTCTTCTCGGAAACGTTCCAACGTTAGAATTGACGAATCGGCCGCCATACCAATGGTAAGAACAACGCCTGCAACACCAGACAGCGACAGGCTAAAGAGACCGAAATGCGACAACGTTGCCAAAAGTCCTAGATACAACACGGAGAATACAAGCATTGCTCCTGCAGTAAGTACACCAAGGCCACGATAGAAGAACAGCAGATAGAGCATGACCAGCAACAGACCAACAGCAGCAACAAGCACGCCAGAAACAAGTGCATCTTGACCGAGTGTCGGACCAACGGTCTGGCTCTGTGCATACGTAAAGCTTACGGGCAATGAGCCACTTTCGAGCACAGTCTTGAGTGAATTAGCTTTATCCTGCGTGTAATGACCCGTTATTTGAACTTGTCCATTTGATATTTCGGATTGAACCGCTGGAGCGGAATTGACGACACCATCAAGGATGATAACAATCTTCCTATTTGACGGAGCCAAGTCTTTACTTGCATCCGCAAATGCTTTGGTGCCTTCATCGTTAAGCGTCAGGTTTACTGCATAGTAAATGCCCGATCCGCTCTCTTTATCTACGGTTACCTTAGTAATGTCATCGCCCGTAACAATAGGTGTATAGGTACCTTCTTCGACCGTGAGAGGAGTTGACTCCCCGCTCGGCAATGAATTGCCAAAATCATCAGTGATAGTCGAATTGGTAGTGAGCTGCCCTTTATCAATCTTATCCTTGACCGTATCGTCAGTGAACGAGTCAAGACGAGCCATTTCCAATTTACCGGTACGTCCAATAGTGTTCAACGCATCCTGGGTATCAGACAAACCAGGGATCTGGACGAGAATCTGATTATCACCCTGTTTTTGTACCGTTGCTTCTGAAGCACCCAGCGAATTTACACGACTTTCGATAATGTCGCGCGACGTGCTCATATCTTCGGACGAAACATCGCTTCCGTCAGTGCTGTTAGCCGTTAGAACAACCGACAAACCGCCCTGGATATCCAGACCTTGATTAATCTTTTCATTCAAGGGGGTAAACATGACGACGGAGGCAACCATCAACACCACTGTGATAATAAGAAGCCATAAATTGCGACGATCGTTTCCTGTCGCCTTTCTGCGTTTTTTGTTCTTAGACTCCGTCATGCAAATCCCTTCGGTTATACAAACTTGCTCAATTACTTGTTCGCATCAAAACTCGAACTACCCATATCGCTCCGATGCGAGCGAACATATACAAAACCACGCACGGTCATGTATTATCGCACAAACAGCCCCTCAATGGAGTGGCCACCATGCTATTCCACCCATCATTTATACTGTTATGACTATAAAGCTACCCGTTTCCGCGTATATATACATATCCTGATAGAAAGAACGCCTACCATAATAGAAAGAAATAGGTAACGAATCGTGAACAACAGCGATTTTAAAACGTCCGGATATTAAAAGCTACGTTTCATCTCGTTTCGTGCCTAAAACTAGTAGTCATTTGCCGCTGGCGAATGCATCCATTCCTGATAGAACTCTTCAAAAGTGCCATCAATAATTGCAGCTCGTGCAGTATTCATTAGATTAATAAGGTAATACAAATTATGGGTGGAAAGAAGAATTGCGCCCAACATCTCTTTGCTCTTAATTAGATGTCGAATGTAGGCACGCGTATACGTCTGACATACGGGGCAATGGCATTCGTGATCAAGCGACGTGAAATCATGCGTATATTTTGCGTTACGCATGTTCATACGCCCTGTCGACGAAAACGCCGTTCCCATACGGGCAGTACGCGTTGGCAATACACAATCAAACATGTCTACGCCTTCATGCACCGCACGCATCAGCGTTGTCGGATTGCCCACGCCCATCAGATAACGAGGCTTATTCGCAGGAAGAGCTCGCGCTACACGCCCCAGCGTCTTAAACATCGTATCGTGGTCTTCACCAACTGAATAGCCACCAATGCCAAAGCCGTCAAACGTTCGCCCACCAGCCTCAATGCTTTCGTTCCCGATATGCATAAGATGCTGGATCGAACGCATTCTTAAGTCGAGTTCCATACCACCCTGAACAATTCCGAACAATGCCTGATCTTCGCGCGTATGAGCAGCAAGACAGCGACGTGCCCACGAAGCCGATAGCTCAACAGCATCCGACACAAATTGTCGCGTTGCCGGATATGGCGTGCACTGATCGAGTTGCATGATAATGTCCGCACCAAGTTTTTGTTGGATATCCATATTGATCTCAGGCGTCCAATGAACGTGGTCGCCTCCGTATATCGAAAGAAAATCAATGCCGTCATTGCTTAACTTAAGCGTATGAGCAAGCGAGAACACCTGAAAACCGCCAGAATCGGTCAAGATCGGACCATTCCAATTCATAAAGGAATGGAGTCCTCCCGCCTCCGCAACAAGATCTGCACCGGGACGCATACTAAGGTGATACGTATTTGCAAGAACGATTTGCGCGCCAATCTGCTCCAGTGTTGATGGGAGCATGCCCTTTACCGTTGCATGAGTGCCAACAGGCATAAATAATGGTGTGCGGACAACGCCATGAGACGTCACGAATTCAGAGGCTCGTGCATATCCGCACGTCGCCTTCGTGTCAAACGAAAATAATTTCATGCGTTATACCTCGGCATGGTCTCGGCAAAATCAGCGAACTGATCCAGAGAACCATGTTTGACCGAAGAAATATCATATTCGTTAGTGTTAATAAGGCAATCAGTGACAAGATAAGCGTCCATGCCAATATCCATACACGAAAGATCGTCAACGGTATTGTTTCCAACCATAAGTACTTCTTGTGGTTGGCTGCCCACTAGCTCAAGATTCTGTCGAAAGTATTCCGCGTGAGGCTTAACCGAGTTCGAATTATCATACGTAGTCAGACGCTTAAAGTATGATGGATCAACGCCGGCCCACCTCAAACGCCACTCAATAGCTTTACGTGGGAACAGCGGCATCGTAGTCAGAACGAGCGGATAACCTTTATCGCTCAACGTTGATACCGCACGGGCTGCAGCTGGATTTGGTTGTACATTATCACCCAGACGGCCAAATTCATGCTCGTAAAATTTGTTGACGATCGCGCGTTCTCTTTCGTCGAGAGCACCGTAATCAGCATTAAATGAATCCCAGAACACATCAGCATTGCAGCGGTCAGTCGTATCTTTACCTACCACGCTCACAGAATTCGAAATTGCATGAGCAAATGCAGAGCCCCTCATACCGCGTTCCGAAACGTATGACGTAAACAGATGTACATAGTTATGAAGAAATTCTTTCAAATCCATCGGGAGCAGTGTCCCATCAAGATCGAAGAAAAAAGCACGATAGGAGGCATCTTGCATGATTTTTCCTTTACACTTCGTATTGCTTTCGCTTATGCGTGATAGTATAAAACAGTTTGAAAGGAGCGCATCGCCTCACATGAAAATCCTACTTCATGCCTGTTGCGGTCCGTGCTCGCTGGAACCCGCACGATTGTTGCGTGCGGCGGGTCATCGGATCACCCTCGCGTATTGCAACGCCAACATACAGCCGCGCAATGAATATGATCGGCGTCTGGCTACGCTGCGCTCATGGGCGAAGTCACAGCATATAGAAGTAGTCGAAGGCGTATACGATGTTGCAACATGGATTGACCGCGTCGGAAGCATTGAAGCACAAGGTGGACATCCGCGTAGCGATCGCTGCAGACAATGTTATCGCATGCGGTTAGAAGAAGCGGCCACATATGCTGCAGAACACCACTTCGACGGACTAGCCACGACACTTGCAGTAAGCCCCTATCAGTTTTCGGACATCATTCATGAAGAACTTGACGCTGCAGCCAAACGCCATAGCCTCATCTCCGTATTTGAAGACTATCGGCCCTACTATCCACAGGCAACGCAGTTAAGCCGAGAACTTGGAATGTATCGTCAGAACTACTGTGGATGCCTGTATTCTAAAAAGGAAGCAGATCAAGAACGACAGGTACGTGCTCAAGAAAAAGTAGAACGAGCGCAAAAAAGAAAACGCGAAGAGGCTTTGCAAGCTCAGAAGCGTGCGGAGAAACATGCCGCCCGTGCAGCATATGATCAAGCACGCGCCAATCAGCATGCGGTTCGACGAGCATTAAAACTCGCGCAGCGTGCGCAAGAACAAATCAATACTGATGTACCATTGACCGCCGAGCAAATGCGTCACATCGCCGACGAAGCGCTCAATGAGCATCACAACCATACAGATACAATGAAAGGCCCTCATGAAAACAAGTGACTTTGACTACGATCTTCCGCAGCGCTGCATTGCGCAGGAGCCAGCGGCAGATCGCGACGGATGCAAAATGCTCGTTATGGATCG
>DIDE01000046.1:8642-17847 GCA_002417975.1 Eggerthellaceae bacterium UBA5808 | reverse complement strand
GTGCAATAACGTCAGTGTACCCTTCAACAATCAAAGCGGTTCCGCTACTCGTCATTGAAGCTTTTGCCCGATCGAGTGCATACAGCACATTTGATTTATGAAAGATCGGCGTCTCCTGCGAATTAAGGTATTTTGGTTCGCCAGAACCTATAACGCGACCGCCGAATGCTATATGAGATCCAGACTCATCGCAAATCGGGAACATAATACGATCAAAGAAACGATCGCGTGCATGACCGCCTTGATACGATACAACAACATTCGCATCAATCATTTCCTTAAGCTCATAGCCGCATGATCTCAAATGTGCAATGAGCGATCCATTACCAGGAGCAAAGCCAAGCTCCCAACGTTTAGGAATCTCCGCATTTAATCCGCGAGAAGCTAAATAGGCACGTGCAGCGTCTGCCTCGGGACTTTTGAGCCGCATCAATTGTGTATGATAAAAGGAGGCGGTTTCGGCGCACAAATCTCTAAGACGTTGCTTATAGCTTCGCGGAATGCGATCCCCACCCTGTTCAGTTAGTTCAATGCCAGCTCGTTCGGCAAGTCGTCGCACTGCATCGGGAAATGATATATCTTCGAGCTTCATCACATAGGTAAAGATATCTCCACCAGCGCCACAACCAAAGCAGTACCATAGTTGGGCGTCAGGATCGATTTGGCACGAAGGAGTCGTCTCATCATGAAAAGGACAGCAGCACCAAAACGTACGACCTTTCTGCTTCAAAGGTGTGTGTTCGCCAAACACCGCTACAATATCGTTTGCCTCACGTACTTTACGAATATCATCTTCGCTTATTGATGCCATAATGTTCCTTTTCACCTTCTTTGCATCTATCAGAATATGAATACAGTAGTATCAATATACATCGATTATCTTCCACACACTGCGCGTCAGCAGTACATAGCCGCATGACCTTTACAATCAATCCAACGGAAGCATCGTTCGCACCGCTTCAATATTATCCTTAATCGTTCGGGTAAGTTCATCGACCGAATCGAAATGCATCATAGGACGTATATGATGGACAAACGCAAGCTTAAGACGACGTCCGTATAGGTCCCCATCAAAATCAAGAATATGCGCTTCGCAACTCGCAGTAGTCTCATCGGCAAACGTCGGTGAAACACCGACAGATATTGCCGCTCGATATTTTTTACCGTCAATAGAAGCATACCCCGCATAAACACCTTCGCACAAGACACGACGAAGTAGAGGTACTTTAAGATTTGCTGTACGAAAACCGAGAGATCTGCCATCGCCACGCCCAGATACAACAAGCTCGTTAAGCGTGTAACGATGCCCAAGAAGCCGATTTGCTTCATCAATCTTGCCCTTCATAAGCAAACTACGAATCCGCGTTGCGGAAATAGGCTGACCTTCATCAAGAAGAAGGTCATGAACGCAAACCTGCATACCAGTATCGTGCGACCACGTGCGCAAATCATCCGTATCGCCTTCGGCTCGTGCACCAAAACGAAGGTTTGACCCCACATGTAAAAACGCAGGAGCATGATTGCCAAACGTTAGATCAAGAAATTGATTAGGATGCTCAGATGCAAAACGCTCCGTAAAAGGTAGAACGACAACATCAACGCCACACTGAGACAGGTATTCAATGCGATCTTCATTGCGCATAAGCTTCTTAAGCATTGTCTGTCGAAATATTTCATCAGGGTCAATGTCAAACGTAACAGCAAATGCAGAGCCACCATTGCTCAGAGCCGTTGTACGTGTCGAATCGATAAGACTCTGATGACCTCGATGAACGCCATCAAACACTCCAAATGCACACGAAGCATGATCAAACAACGATGCATCAAACGACGAATTAACGCGATATATCATACCCACGCTCCACTCCAATTGCGAATCCACACGCCGATCGCAACATATTTTCCGCAGCATCAAAACGATAGAGTGCCAAAAGACGATTACCTAAAACCATACTGATAATCTCACCATCGGTTAACGGGTCCTCATCTTTATAAACACCGCTCGAGCATCCACAGCCCAACTTCATTCGTTGTGATTGATCGCGATAGACATACGTATCAATCTGATCGCTCGAAAATGGTCGTCCTGCTTTAACGTCATCAGCATGCTCATCATGCAAAAACATACAACGCACGTCAAGTAATCTGACGGGATCGAGCAAACTCCCATACGGGTCAGACGCAAGCTCGTCGAGTGTAAGGCATTCGTCAATCGACAAGCGACCTGAGCGGGTACGACGAAGTGCATCAGTATGAGCACACGTCAAGCATGCATGACCAATATCACGCGCTAAACTTCGAATATACGTCCCTTTAGAAACCGTTGCGCTCACATGCCAAATAACGGTAGCTGATGAAACACAATCGATTCCTCTAAGCGATGCACGATAAATCGTAATCGCCCGAGGTTTAAGATCAACAATCGACCCTTTACGAGCCGCCTTATAGGCACGTTGTCCATGGACGGTGATAGCAGAATAAATAGGTGGCAATTGCTGATGATCGCCAATAAGCTTCTCTAACAAAGAAATCGCATAGTCTTCGCTACGTACATTAGACGGAATGGGAGCTTGTTTAATGACCGTGCCCTCTGCATCATCGGTATCTGTGGCAGTGCCAAACACAACATCAAAATCGTAGGACTTTTGATGACCTGTTAAAAATTGATCAAGACGAGTAGCTGGACCGACACAAAGTACAAGCACCCCCGTCGCCGCAGGATCCAATGTTCCTGTATGACCAACACGCCGTTCCGAATAAATTTCGCGCACACGATCAACCACATCATGCGACGACATACCTTTTGGCTTATCAATACCAATTACAAGCGATGCATTCGACGATCCTCTATGCCCCACAAGTGATCAATCCCTAGACGTAGCATCAGCCGATTGATCAGCAGCAAGCACGGCAGAGCAAGAACTGTCTTGTCCCTCAGGTAACATAGCATCAGAATCATCAAAAAGTTGTGAAAAAAGCTGAGCGATGCATGCATGTGCATCCTCAAGCGATCCTTTAAAGGTAAAGCCCGCTGCAGCTCGATGGCCACCGCCACCAATAATTCTTGCCATCGCAGCAACATCTGTGTCGTCTTTTGCACGCAAACTGCCCCGAACATCATGCTCTTGTTCGCGTAAAATGCAGACAACACGCACACCACGAATCGACCGAATCGTATCGATTAAAGGCATAGCATCAACTTTAGTCGCCCCTGT
This sequence comes from Eggerthellaceae bacterium UBA5808, assembly GCA_002417975.1. Lineage (GTDB taxonomy): Bacteria > Actinomycetota > Coriobacteriia > Coriobacteriales > Eggerthellaceae > UBA5808. The sequence continues at coordinate 14,632 of DIDE01000046.1, read as the reverse complement.
CTCCAAAAAATCAGAACGATGGACAACGCCAACTGCACATGAATCGTTAGCATAAAACGACATAGAGGTAAGCATGCGACGCTCGAGTTCGAGCGATGCACGCGTCCGATTTTGAAACACCGAGCAAGAAACCTGTGCTGGATCTGCACCGGCACGAACCATTTCGGCAGCATATTCAAAGGTGTCTGCTGTAGTATTCTGATACTGAAAACGTCCCGTATCAGTTACTGTACCCGTATAGCAACATATTGCCATAGCAGAAGACGGCTGAACGCCCATAAGCGAAATTAAACGCCAGATAATAAGCGCAGTCGCTGGCGAATCAGAATCAACATAACGGACTGACCCCATCGGTTCACCATCAGGAATATGATGATCAATCGAGATGACCATATCAGCCTTATGCGATAGGCGCATCGCAGCATTCCCCATTCGGGACAATTCAGGAACATCAACCGAGACAAACGTCGAAAACGAACCGCGAAGATCACGCGCTGGAACCATGTCTTTTGTCCCAGGTAAAAAGCGTAAACCAAAATCGACAGGTTCTGCTTGAGCAAGAACGCAGCGAGCTTTTTTACCCATAGCACAAAGAGCATGCATTAACGCAAGCTGCGAACCAATGCAATCCCCATCAGGGCTTACATGTCCGCAGATTACATAGTTATCATGATCTTTAAGTTCTTGAGCGACTCGACGTAAATCCGCCTCACAATAACTCATGCTTGATCCCTTTTCGATTCGCGGTCGAGCGCCTTTTCAATCCGTTCAGCTTCATCAACACTCGGATCAAGCATAAAACGGAGCTCAGGCGCGATTCGCCACGGAAGTTTATGAGCCATAATGCTTCTAATACGACCGGATGCTGCTTCAAACGCAGAAGCTGCATCATCATAGCACGATGAATCAGCCGTATAGAATACATTGCACACACTACGATCGTAGCTTACTTCACAACCCGTAATCGTAACGAGATCCAGGCGCGGATCGGAAATCTCGTATAAAAGTGCATTCGCGATAACCGATCGTGCCTGTTGATTGACTTTACGATTTGATGATCCCTGTTTCATTTATTCCGTTCTTTCAACTTCGACAATCCGATAACCTTCAATCACATCGCCGACCTTCATATCTTGGAATCCTTTAACACCGATGCCGCATTCAAACCCAGAACGGACACTCTTAACGTCATCCTTGAAATGACGCATGCTGACAATCTCACCTTCATGAACGACCGTACCATCACGGACGATGCGGACCTTGTCATCACGTTTGATCTCGCCTTCGGTAACATAACAACCGGCAATCGTACCGATCTTTGGTACCTTGAACAGCTCACGTATCTCAGCCGAACCCGTATCCTTTTCGACGATATCAGGTTTAAGCAAACCAACACGGGCTGCATTGATATCTTCGATCGCCTGATAAATGACACGATACAGACGAATATCTACTTTTTCTTTTTCGGCAAGTGAACGAGACTTACCCGTCGGACGAACATTGAAACCAATGATGATTGCATCACTTGCCGCAGCAAGCGTTACGTCGGTCTCAGTAATTCCACCAACTGCCGAATGAATAATATTAATCTTTACTTCAGTCTGATCCATCTTGTCGAATGCATCGCGTAGTGCCTCAATAGAACCCTGGACATCAGCTTTAACAACAAGATTCAAATCAGTTTGTTTGCCCTCTTTAATATGGTCAAAGAGTTCATCAAGGCTCATATGACGCTTTTGCTGTTCAGCAAGACGTGCACGAAGCGCACGTTCCTCGGCAAGTTTACGCGCATCACGCTCATCATCAAATATGCGGAACTCGTCACCTGCAACTGGAACACTATTCAGTCCAAGGACCTCAACAGGATCAGCAGGCTTAGCGGCATCCACATGTACACCATGAGGATTAATCAAAGCACGCACACGGCCCCATGACGTACCAGCAACAAGAACATCACCTGGATGCAACGTACCACGATCGATAAGAACGGTTGCGACAGGACCACGACCTTTATCAAGGTTTGCCTCAATGACATAGCCAGACGCAGGAGCGTCAACGTTTGCTTTAAGTTCAAGAATATCAGCCTGCAAAAGAATGGTTTCGAGAAGGTCATCAATATGCAGATGCTGTTTTGCAGACACATCTACAAACATATTCTTGCCGCCCCATTCTTCAGGGACAATACCATGCTCAGTAAGCTCCTGACGAACACGCTCAGGCTTAGCTCCTGGCTTATCAATTTTATTAACAGCAACAACAATAGGCACATCCGCTGCACGAGCATGGTTGATAGCCTCAATTGTCTGAGGCATAACGCCATCGTCAGCTGCAACAACAAGCACAACGACATCGGTTACCTTTGCACCACGAGCACGCATAGCCGTAAATGCCTCATGACCAGGTGTATCAATAAAGGTCACCTGACGACCCTTAATGTTGACAACCGACGCACCAATATGCTGAGTGATTCCGCCAGCTTCGCTCTGAGCAACACCCGTTTGACGAATAGCATCAAGCAAACTTGTCTTGCCATGATCAACATGACCCATAACGGTTACTACAGGAGGACGTGGGGTAAGATCCTCAGGACGGTCATGATACACAACCGCATATTCTTCCTCAGGAGACACAACACGAACTTTGCGACCAAGATCATCAGCGATTAATTCAATCAGATCATCACTCATAGACTGGGTCAACGTTAATGCCTGACCAAGAAGGAAGAGGCGCTTAATAACATCGTTCGGCTGAATTTTAAGCAGTTCAGCAAACTTCGCGACCGTTGCACCCTGTGGAATCTCAACAACAGAATCGTCAAGGACCAATTCAGGATCAAGACCATGTTCAATAGCCTTAATTTCTGCTTTTTCACGTGCTTCTGCTTCGCGCTTTTCCTTACGCTTACGACGGCGGCCCGTTCCCTCATGAGTAGCTGCTTTTACTGCAGCACGCGCTTCTTCGAGCACTTTATCACGTTGCAACTTTTCAGCTTGCACTGCCATCTGAGCGTAACGGTCTTCACCTGTTGCAGCTTTTTGACCGCTCAATTCAGGTACTTCAGGCTCAAAGTTATGATGCTGATTCTTTTTCTTATTACCGTGACGATTGCGGCGCTGATTCTGATCTTGCTGAACATGCTGCATACGTTCTTTTTCACTCTCGATTTGAGAGAGCAAAGAATCAAACGAAGAGCCACGCTTTTTACCCGAAGTAGGCTTACGAGGATGTTGATTCTGCTTAGGCGCTGTGCGCTGTGGCTGTGTAGTAGCAGGCGCATGTGTCCGTGCGGAATGATTCCCATGGAGGCGCTCCTCAACAGCTTGTTTCTTTGCAACCTCACGGGCAACCTTAGCAACACGTGCCTTGGCCTTCGCCTGAGCAGCCTCGCGAGCAGCACGTTCCTTCTCGCTGGCAATCTGATTGGCAAGACTTTCGTAAGGAGAAGATGCTTTATCACCTGATTGTCCAGATGCAGCACTACCCTCAGCTCCAGCAAAACCATCTTCAACCGTTGCTTGACGCTTAGCTCGTTCTTTATCGCGCAATTCACGCTCATGTTTCACCGCAGCACGACGCTCCGCCTCTTCCTTCTCTTGGGCGGCACGAGCTTCGGCTTGTTCCTTCTTGAGCTTCGCAGCTTCTTTATCTTCGAGCTTACCGGCACGCTGTTTGATCTCAGGAGCGAGGTTATCTCTCACCTTCGAAACATCGGCGTCGCTCAATACACTCGCATGACTCTTGGCGGAGATATGCATCTTCGCAAGACGATCAAGCAAGTCCTTGCTCGACATATCGAATTCCTTTGCCAACTCATGTACACGCATGCTGGCCATTCCAACTCCTCATCTATCCTTGCGCAGAAAGCCGCGCTCGCCGCAGCTCATCAGCTATCATCTCGTAGTCCTGATCGGCCACTTTTATCTTTAACGCCCGATCAAGACGGTGCGAGGCACGAGCGCGCTCAAAACAATCAATAGAGCACACATACGCACCGCGCCCTGCCGAATGTCCGTTCGCATCATAACTTATTTCGCCCTCAGATGTCTTGACGATACGTATCAAATCATCCTTTTGCCGTTGCGCGCCACACCCTATACAGGTACGAACACGCTGCGAGGCGGGATGTCCATCACACGCATGCTGTTGATGTTTCGAACTCGTTCCCAAAAAAGTAATCAGCTCTCTTCCATGAATTCATGGATTCCGCAATACTTACTTCCTGGACGAGCATGATTCCTACAACGAACACCATCAGGACTCACATATGCGCATACGCCACTTTCGTCCTCGACAGGCTCAGGTTCATCAATAAGAACATTGTCAATCGATGGTGCTTCGCCCGCAAAAGACGCAGACTTAATATCGATATGCCAACCCGTTAACCGAGCAGCAAGACGAGCATTCTGACCCTCTTTGCCAATTGCTAAAGACAGTTGATCGTCAGGTACAACGACAGTCGCATAATTCGTCTCTTCGTCAACATCAACATGGCTGACCTTCGCAGGTGAAAGAGCATTTTTAACATAAATTGCAGGATTTTCATTCCACTGAATTACGTCAACGCGCTCATTGCGAAGCTCTTCGACGACCATACGAACACGTGAACCTTTTGGTCCAACACATGCGCCAACAGGATCAAGATTCTGCTCTCTTGATGCAACAGCAACTTTTGAACGCGCTCCTGGTTCACGCGCGATCGACTTAATCTCGACCATGCCATCATAAATCTCAGGAACTTCGATCTCGAATAAACGACGAATCAAATCAGGATGCGTACGCGAAACGACAATCGAAGGACGAGCCTGTTCACCACGTGTACGGGTTTGATCAGATGTAGGATTACGCACATCAATAATCAATGTCTTAATACGTTGATTATGACGATACCGTTCATTAGAAGGACGCTCGTTACGTTCATCAGGATTACGCTTGAGATCATAATGTGGAAGCTCTGCTTCTACACCATCACGAATCTTAATAATCGTAAAATCAGGAGTTCCCTGAAGAACCGTACCCGTAACAAGATCGCCAATACGCTGGCTAAATTCTTCGTAAATACTTTGACGTCCCGCATCGCGGACGATCGAAGAAATAACGCTCTTCGCATTCTGAGCCGCAATACGACTTACGTTTGTCGGAGTTACGTCACGCTCTTCAAAATCCTTATATTCGCCCGTCTCAGGATCGGGCTCACCCTGCGGCACTTGCTCATACACATAGATCTTGCCCGTTGCTCGATCAATAGTCACACGTACTTCATTATCGAGATCAAGAATATGCTGATAGCTCTTAGCAAGCGACGCCTCGAGACGATCGATCAAATAAAACTCATCAATCTTACGCTCGTGCGCTAAGGCCTGCAGTGCATCTATCAACTCAGAGCTCGCCATATCGTGTATCCTTCCTATGCCGTAAAATCAATCGCGCCTTTTACGTTGGCACGTTTGATGTTCTTATAATCGATGGAAACTTCCTCGCTATCAACATCGAGGATGACGCATCCATCCCGAAAACCCTTGAGCACACCTGTCCAGGTGGCTCGCTTATCGACAGGCTGTCTGCAACACACACGCACCGTCTCTCCCGCATATCTTTCAAAATGCTCGGGTGTCCTAAGCGGACGATCAATTCCCGGAGATGAAACCTCAAGCGTATAGGCACCCGGGAACGGATCAAGTCGATCCATACACGTACCAATCCACGCCTGCGCTTCAGAGAGTTGATCGAAGCTCACGCCATCGGGAGTGTCTATATACACGCGAATTGTTGGGGCCTTTCGTGCTCCAACAATCTCAACGCTGACAATTTCGATAAGCTTTTTACGAGCGGTCGGTTCCAACGCATCAAGTAAGCTCTGTTCCTTTGCAGTTAGCACGCCGCTCCCTTTCTTTGAGCTTAGAAAAGAAGAAAGCGGGACAAAGCCCACTTTCTCATCAACATCGAAAGTTTTATATCTCAGTACAACACCATAAAAATATATACCATATTCA
>DIDE01000046.1:0-8533 GCA_002417975.1 Eggerthellaceae bacterium UBA5808 | reverse complement strand
CGAACACGAATCTTATTATATACCCAACGGACCAGGCCACCAATTGCTGCTGTCAGTGTAAGGTAGAACGGAAGATACACGCCAAGTCCCAGCGTCATAACAGGAAGTTTACAGCACGTAAGCACCAAGCCAATGGCCGCGCCAATCAAAAATGCGGGAAGATTAGGAACACCACCAACCATAGCTGCAACAACACTCGCCTGAGCAGCAACAAACGTTTTACCTGCGCCAAAGGCATCAGCGCCATATGCGTTTAGCATTGCATACAAAACAAGAGAGGCCACAACAGCGCCAACCAAACCGCCAATTACCTGAGCAATCCATTGATCACGCGGACGTGTATGAAGAATAGATCCTGCCTTAAAGTCATTCATAACATCCCCTGTTAAACCACATGCTACAGCAACAATTGCAGCAATCATAAACAGAGACACCATCGAAACACCACTGCAGAGCGCTTGAATGAGCAGCAGAATCAACACACCAAACACTTCCATAGGATCCACGCCTGTTGTACCAACCGCTTGACTACTCATGATCACACACACCCATGTGCCTATGACCATCAATGCAGCAGCAGGCAAAGGAATGCTCAAAGCAATTGTTGCAACAGCGATAATCGCACAAGAAATAAGCGTCATGATAATAGCACGCATGGGGCGTCGAGAAGATGGATCAGTAGAAGCTGCCGCAGCTGATGTATCGGATGCTTTCTTAGCAGTGTCAGTATGATCCTTTGCACGATGACGACGGATGGCAGGAATACACTGCGTTACTACAATGCCCAATCCACAACCAAGCATCATACCAAGGCCAAGACTCGATTTAACACTCTGTCCAAACGCTACATCCCATAAGCCAAATGAACTCGCACCAACAACACACCCAAAATCACCGATCAAACCGCCAATGAACCATACAAGACATGCAACAGGTCCAATGATAAATCCCGTTGCAATGAGCATCGGAGAATTATAAAGACCAAAGTTCACACCAGGAATTTTAATATTCGAAAACAGCATTTTAGGAAGAACACCCGCCGCATCGCGCAAAAGCGTATATATAGCGGCAAAACCCATGCCACCAAAGAGAGCGGCAGTACGTCGACCTTGATTTTCGTTAGCAGCCTGAAGCGATTCAGCAGCAGAATAGCCAATAGGATACGGCAAATCCTGCACGTCAATAAAGAAATGACGCACAACAGCTGTCGCAGCAAGACCGAGCACGGTTCCCGAAAGAGAGACGATCATAAGCTGTGCAAGCGATATGTCGCTCCCCTGACCGAGCATCCACAGACCAGGTATCGTAAAGGCAAGACCACCGGCAACCATCGCGCCAGCACTCATTGCTGTATGAGTAACATTTGCCTCATTCAATGACGTATTGCCCAGTGCTTTAAGGAAAAACAGCGAGATAAGAGCAGCAAAGACAATAGGCCATGGCAGTGCACCAAGTTTGAGCGCTACATACAATGAACTAGCCGTAATCACCGCACTACCGATAACGCCAAGTACCATGCCCCTAAAGCTCAATGCTGGATGGACACTTTTAGATGACTTCATAAAACCGTTTCATTCCCTTCATTGTTTTCGATCGATTACGCCTGATCGATCGTCAAAATAAATGTTTCCAGATAGGTTCATTTAGATAACGTATACATTCAAACACATACGTTATCTAAATGCATAGAGCAAAAAATTTATGCTCCGCTAAGAGCAGCCCAAATAAGCAGCTCTTTTCCCCTGTCAGTTCATCCGTTTTGATAATTTGTTTTTCGATATTGTAGTCTATTTTTAACTATTTTTTAAAACTTTTTAATTATTTTTTGCATCAGTACATAAATAACGATGTACTAAACGCATAAAATAGGATCGAACTTCGAACAGTACTAGAGCTAAGCTAATACTGAACAGGCTATTTATCTAATTTCGAGCGACTGCGTCGCGCAATGAGCAACCGATTCAAAGCGTTAAGGTAAGCTTTCGTGGAAGACACGACAATATCACCATTGGATCCACGACCAGTAAACACACTCCCCTCATCGGCAGTAATCCTCACGGTTACCTCGCCAAGAGCATCCATACCACGTGTCAGAGATTGAATGCTAAACTCTGCCAAATCATTTTTAACACCCACGATCAGATCAACCGCTTTATAGGCAGCATCAATTGGTCCTGTTCCCCAAGCACACCGAGTAGTGGATACACCCGATTCATCGCGAAGCGTAACCGTCGCTGTAGGCTTCGAAGGAAACCCACAACTAATCTGCAGCGCCTCAAGCGTATAAATTGCACAGAGACTACGACTATGCTCATGGATTAGACTTTCGAGATCCTCGTCGTATACTTCCTTCTTATGATCAGCGACGGCAAGAAATTCCTTATAAATCGCATTAAGGGTATCCTTATCGAATTCGTAGCCCATTTCCTCAAGACGATGCTTAAGAGCCGCATGTCCACTGCGAGCAGAAAGAACGATACGACTCGCGCACGCGCCTACATCAGAAGGATTGATAATCTCATAGGTAGAACGCTTTTTCAAAACGCCATCTTGGTGAATTCCCGACGAATGAGCAAATGCATTCGAACCAACAATTGCCTTATTAGCCTGAACACGCATCCCCGTAATTGATTGGACAAGCCGCGACGCACGAGTAAACTCATGCGCGTCTATATCAGTGTGTGCATCAAGTTCGTCCTCATGCAGGCGAATCGCCATAACAACTTCTTCCATGGCAGTATTCCCTGCACGCTCGCCAAGTCCATTGATCGTACATTCAACTTGTGAGGCACCGTTTCTTATACCAGCAAGAGCGAGCGCAGTTGCCATCCCTAGATCGTTATGGCAATGAACTGCAATTGTGACGTCGTTTATTCCATCAACATGATCCATAAGGTAGTGGATACGTTTACCGTATTCCTGCGGCATCGAATATCCCGTAGTATCTGGAATATCAATTTCTTTTGCGCCGGCGCGAATCACAGCCTGGCATACACGAGCAAGAAGTTCATAATCAGAACGTCCAGCATCTTCAGCATAAAATTGAACATCATCGCACAACTGACGAGCATACGTCACACAATGAACAGCACGTTCAATACACTCATCAGGTGTAATATGCAATTTATCGCGCATATGGCTTGGCGATACGCCAAGTCCCGTGTGAATACGCGGACGTTGCGCATGTTTCAATGCAGCTGCAGCAGCATCAATATCTTTATCAACTGCACGCGTCAACGCACACACTGATGCTCGATCGCCAACCATATCAGCGATACGTTGCACGCTTTCAAAATCACCAGGTGATGAAACAGGAAATCCAGCTTCAATAACATCAACACCCATGCGAAGAAGCTCTCGCGTGATCATCAGTTTTTCATCAGTATTCATCGACGCACCAGGTGACTGCTCACCATCCCGAAGCGTTGTGTCAAAAATTGAAATTTTACGTGTCATACTACAACCTTTCATGTGATTGAATGCCCAAAAGCGTCCAGTCACATGAAGCAATGTGGCTAACCTTATGCGGGCATCCAACGAGCCCGCATACGGACTACAGTTGAATATACCAGAGGTTCTTTAAATTTAATGATTCATGTAAGGTTGCTAAGATGTCTTTTGGTACCTCATTTTCGACATTCATATAGACCAATGCATCATTGGTACCTTCTTCGGTTCCAATTTGCATCGTTGTAATATTAATGCCAGCTTTACCCAATACCGTACCGATCGTCCCAATGCGTCCCGGTGCATCATCATATTGAAAAATCAGCGCATATTTCTGTGGAATAATGTCGATCTTAAAGCCCAAAAGGGAAACAATACGGGGAGTCTGATGTGACCCCGTCAGCGTACATGCAATCGAAAGTGCATCGGCATCAAGGATTACCGTCGATGCATATTCATCTGCATTAGGTTCGAAATCAGTGCGAACATCGATACCATGACGACGCGCAACTGCTTCGGCGTTGACCGGAGTAACCTTACGTTTATATGAAAGGATGCCATCGAGCGCACCAGCAGTAAGAATCGACAAATCATGCCCAACAAGTGATCCCGTTGCAGTTATACGAAGTTTACGAGGGATATCTCCCTGAATCTGCGCAAGAATAGAGCCCATAAGCTGACAAGCAGGTACATAAGGACCGACAACGTCAAGAACCTCAGGTGGCAATGGCGCCATGTTGAGCGCTGTCGGGACGATCGAACCATCCAAACCATTCGATATATATTCCGCAATCTGTACCCCTGCACGCGTTTGAGCTTCATGCGTTGAAGCACCAATATGTGGCGTTAGAATTGCCTGGTCAAACTCGTGAAGCGGGCTATTCGTGCACGGCTCGTCTTCCCACATGTCGATACCGCATGCAGCAACTTTACCTGCAGCAATAAAATCGGCGAGAGCATTCACATCGTAAATGCCACCACGCGCCGTATTAATGAGAATAACGCCATCTTTCATCTTAGAAAATTCATCGGGACCAAACATACCGACGGTTTCCTTGGTACGAGGAAGATGCACGGTAATGCAATCGGCACGCTCGAGTACTTCATCCACAGTATTGTAAAGTTTTACACCAAGTGCTTCTGCACGCTCAACCGAACAATAGGGATCGTATCCGATCAAATGCATACCAAATGCCTGTGCACGTTCGGCAACAAGTCCACCAATACGCCCAAGACCAAAAATAGCCAGCGTATGCTGATAGAGCTCTGTGCCAATGAAATCATTACGATCCCATTGATGCTCTTTCATAGAATGATTTGCCTGGCACAGCTTCCGCGCACAAGCAAGAAGTAATGCCATCGTATGCTCTGCAGCAGACACAATATTTGAGGTCGGCGCATTACAAACAATGATGCCACGTTCCGTAGCTGCATCAACATCAATATTATCGACGCTTACACCAGCTCTACCGATAATGCGTAATTGCTCAGCCGCATCGATAACGGCAGCATCAACCTGTGTTGCACTACGAACGATCAAAGCATCATATGAAGGTATCTTTGTAACAAGTTGCTCATGGGTCAAATCGAGATCAACATCGACCTCATAGCCCCGCTCTCGCAGCATATTGATACCAGATTCAGCTAGTTTTTCGCTGACCAGAATCTTACTCGCCATATGAGAACAGCCTTTCTATGAGTAACAACCCTCCGTTATGGAGCGGTTTGAATCTATCGGCTCTATACTATCGCACTCCGGCATAACAGCGACGTAAAAATAGTAAACGCACGAAAAAGCAGCGACTCATCACTGCATAGTTCTTTGTCTGTCAGTCGATTGCATAAATTGCCACCAAATTAAGCATTAGTGCTGATCGGATCCACTTCGCCGCATTGCGATCACACCAGTCCTCGTTATTCCACGAATGCCGTACGCACGCAACAGCTCTTCCATAGCCAGAAGCTTATTCTGCGCTCCCGTTGCCTCAATCGTTAACGAACGCTTTCCTACATCAACAATTTTCGCTCGAAACACGTTAACAATTTCGACAATCTCGCTACGATGAGCCGCATCGGCATTGACCTTTATAAGGATCAATTCACGCTCAAGCGCCTCAGAACCTGTTAGGTCAATAATCTTGTGAACCGATATAAGTTTATTGAGCTGTTTAACGATCTGCTCGTATGCCACATCATCAGCATCAACAATAGCAGTAACACGAGATTTAGTAATATCTTCAGTCGGGCCAACAGAAAGTGACTCAATGTTAAAGCCTCTGCGGGAAATCAATCCCGTAACACGGCTCAAGACACCCGGTCTGTTTTGAACTAACGCCGAAAGCACATGCCTCATTGCTGGTCCTCCTCTGCATCAGAAATAATGCCTAACGAATCAAGTCGTTTGCTGCTCGATAATCGAGCCGAACGTGCAGGGCGTACTGCTCCTACTGCAAGATCAACTGCTCCGATTTCATCTGACGTCGATGCGCCAGGACGAACCATCGGATACACATTTTCATTACGAGAAATAGCAACATCAAGAATATAAGGCACCTGTGCGGACAGCATACGATCAAGCGCAGCCCCCAGCTCATCAGCACTTTGCACCGATTCACCTTTCCATCCATATGCATCGGCAAGCTTAACAAAATCAGGATTTGCATCAAGCACAGTAGCAGCATAGCGCTCATGATAGAACAGCTCTTGCCACTGATGGACCATTCCTAGACAACGATTATCCATAATAAGGACCTTAACCGCGACACCGTTGATCGCAGCTGTTGCCATTTCCTGACTATTCATCTGGAATGATCCATCACCAGCAACGCATACGACTTGTTTATCGGGATAGGCTATTTTAGCTCCAATTGCCGCAGGAAACCCAAATCCCATTGTTCCTAGTCCACCGCTCGTTATAAAGGTTCGAGGTTCTTCTCGATCGATAAATTGAGCAGCCCACATTTGATGTTGGCCAACTTCAGTCGTAACAATGCTGTTGTGTGGATCAAGTCGATCAGAAAGAGTACGCATAACAAATTCAGGCGACGGATGTACCCCGTCATCAACCGAAACGCAATCATGTACGGGCCAACGCTGACGCCAAATAGTAAGTTGCTTAATCCATTCATCATCTGCACAACGTGCATCATTCGCATCAGAATCAGAGAGTTGCGCCACAATATCACTCACCACACTGTGTGCATCGCCCACAACAGGAATGTCAGCCTCACGGACTTTGCCAATTTCGGCAGGATCAATATCGATATGGATTATGCGAGCAGACGGCGCAAAGGTATCAAGACGACCAGTCACACGATCAGAAAACCGCGTCCCAATTGCAATAAGAAGATCAGCATCATGAACAGCTCGATTGGCAAACTTAGATCCGTGCATACCAATAGGCCCATAGTTAAGCGGATCATGTCCCGGAAACGATCCTTTGGCCATAAGCGTGGTAACAACTGGAATATTCATAAGTGAGGAAAGCTGGCACACGTCATCACATGCGTTGCTCATAGCAACTCCCCCACCTTCGCAAATAAGAGGCCGATGAGCATGAGCAATCATACGCGCTGCTGCACGAATCTGCTTTCGATTACCCCGATACGTTGGATGGTATGAAGGAATATCGATATCAAGTGGATAGTGAAACGACGTGCATGCACCAGCAATATCACTTGGTACATCAATAAGAACAGGGCCAGGACGACCAGACCGTGCAATATGAAAAGCCTCACGCATTGTCTCGGTTATCTCTGACACATCTTGGAGCAAATAGCTATGTTTAACAATTGGCAATGTGATCCCAAAGGTATCTGATTCCTGAAATGAATCAGTGCCAATAACTCCTGTTGGGACCTGTCCTGTGATTATAACGAGAGGAATACTATCCATATATGCAGTCGCAATACCCGTAACGGTATTCGTCGCGCCAGGTCCACTCGTTACAACGACGACGCCGACATCACCCGTTGATCGAGCAAAACCATCGGCTTCATGCACGGCAGCCTGCTCATGACGAGCAAGAACAAAGCGAAGAGAGCGAGACGCATCATAGAGAGCATCAAATAGTTTAATGGCCTGTCCACCAGGATATCCAAATATGACGGATACACCTTCGGATTCCAGACTTGCGATAAGTGCATGCGCACCATTCATGCAGACACCGTCAAAGCAATGAGAAGAAGAGCTGCGTTGCTCTGATGTCCAGGTCGAACGATCTGCATGTATAACATCAGACGATGAACGTAGGCGTACGAGCCTTGATTGTGCTTCGGTAAAAGGATCAACCACCTTTTGATTCTGCAATTTTTCAGGCAATGATTTTTTACAATGCGAAGATGACGCATCTGCATCCATAAATGAACAGCTCCCCTCAATCTAACCTTATATACAGGCAACAGAAAAGAGGACACATACTGTCCACTCGAAGTGTGTTCGATACCTATCGAGGTATCTCCCGGTCAAGCATACGTATCGATCTATACAGCAGAGGTCATCCACCGATATCCGAATGTTCAGCCCGACGGCTCTAAGGTCTATTGGGGATAGATACAATCGGTTCTACGACAAACCGACAACCCATGTTCATTCACGGGCTCTACCCTTACTCGCCTCTTCATCACCTGTTTGTTTCTTATTTCGTTAGGATCAGTATAGCCATTTGCGTTAGTAAACGCGAAGTTTAGAAGATAGATGTCCATAACAATGGCGTCTATCACTCGATATTGCTAGTACAGTTATCATCACTGTTTCGAGTACATTCCATCCTTATTTCCAGCATGTTACATGATGCGTTCAAGACGGTAAACAATCGGCATGCCGTCACTATGCACGTTCTCCAGCAGGCACAATACCATATATCTTCGCTATTCCCATGAAGCGATCGACTGATATCAGTGATCTTATTCATTGGAATACGGAGCACATCTGACAATGGCCATTAGGCCCTGATATAAGGAAGTGACAGAATGGATACGGGCAGTACGGCTTTCATGATCATCTGCTCCATGTTGGTGTTCCTCATGACACCGGCCCTCGCATTCTTTTACGGAGGACTTTCACGTAGAAAGAATACGGTCAACAC
>DIDE01000092.1 GCA_002417975.1 Eggerthellaceae bacterium UBA5808 | reverse complement strand
GTTGCGTGAACGTACCTGTATCAACACGAGCAATGTTCGCATCTGCTGTGCATACAGCAGCACGACCCTTTTCGGTTATAGAAACTAAACGGCGTCTCTTATCATCATCAGCCACCGTCACAATCACAAGATCTTTTGCAAGCAAACGTTTGACTAAACCTGATGCTGTTGGATTAGAAACCTTGAGATGATCTTCTATCTGCCCGATAGTGGTTTCACTATGTCTACGATCATCTAAAAACAATAGAACGATCGTCTGAGAAAATGGGAGGAGGTCGGTCCCCCCTTCCCGAATAACAAGATGTCCAACTCCTATATCGAGTTGTTTAAGGCGCTTAGATATGCTTGTATCATTAGTCAATATAATCCTTACGTACGATGTTTCCGTATCTAATTATATAGCATACTATGTTTTAGTACATGAACTCGAAACCGATTTATCCATAAAGATGGCAGATAGCAAAAATGTGAACTCCAAACTTCGTCAAAAGCCCTCCCAATTAACCAGCATATTAGACAAATATGACCTCTTCCATCACACGGAAGAGGTCATGTAGAAAATCGATAGCCATGTCACAAAAACCGCAACTCAGACGCTCCCTTTTACGCCACCAGCGTCGCCTTTGTATCAGCTAGACGATGCATGTGAGCAACAAGAATAAGTACTAAAGTGGTCGAGCAAATATCAGCAATTGCTTGAGCAGCGATCAAGCCATTAAGACCAAAGATTGCTGTTGCTATCAATATAATAGGAATAAAAAAGAATCCCTGTCGCCCAATCGTTAACAGACCACCATAAAGAGCATTTCCTACAGCAAAAAAATACGATGAATAGATTAACCCACGCACCCCTAACTTTTGATGTCGCAACCGATCACATCAAAGCTAGGGGTGCTCATAATTTAAGAAACACACATTCTAATTATTTGCTACCTGCAACTATGGCAGCTAACAAAATAAGGGACCGCCTGTGTATTATTGCCTACCAGCAAACACACCATTATGCGGTTATAATCGTGCCTGTTTCGCCACGTAAACCAGCTTCGGCGCGATCAAGAGACGTGACCAGCGCACGCCCCTGCGGATAACGCTCAACATATTTGATGCAGGCTTCGATTTTAGGAAGCATGCTTCCGGGAGCAAACTGTCCTTGCGCGATATACTCACGCGCCTGCGCAACCGTCATTTCCGAAATTTCTTTTTGTTCTGGCGTGCCAAAGTTTATGCATACTTTCTCAACCGCAGTTAGAATAACCAGCATGTCAGCATGAAAAGCTGCAGCAAGCATGGATGCAGAATTATCCTTATCGATGACTGCCGCTACCCCATGATAAGAATCATTAGCCTCGATGACAGGAATTCCACCGCCACCGGTAGACACCACAATATAGCCTTCGTCCATCAAATCCTTTACGGCATCGAATTCAACAATACGCTGCGGCTGTGGAGAAGCGACCACGCGTCTCCAACCACGACCAGCATCTTCTCGTACTGTATACCCCGTCTTGTCGGCAAGCGCTTGCGCTTCTTCTTCGGTCATAAAAGCACCAACAGGCTTGGTTGGATTTTTGAACGCTGGATCATCAGGGTCAACAACAGTTTGCGTGATAACGTTAGCAGTTGATCGCATAATGCCACGATGCTTAAGCTCACCCAAAATTGCTTGAGAAAGCTGATAGCCAATATAGCCTTGGCTCATCGCGCCACACTCCGGAAACGGCATAGCAGGAACTTTGCTTGACGGATCCTTCGAAGCAACATCAAATGCATTGTTAATCATGCCAACTTGCGGGCCATTGCCATGGGTAACCACAACATTAATACCCTCACCAACCATATCGACAATATGCTTCGCAGTATTCTTGACAAGTTCCAGCTGTTCTTGAGCGTTGTTGCCAAGAGCGTTGCCTCCTAGAGCAATAACGACCGAGGGTCCATCCCCCTTTGTATATGGCATAAGATTCCTTTCGAATATAGTAGTTTCAATTATGCGAATCACTCACGTCAATGTTCTTAGTTGCGTGAACGTACCTGTATCGACACGCTCAGTTGCGCGAATCGCTCACATCAACATCGTTGATAAGTTTAAAGAGCTGCGCTTTTCTGCCACACAAATAGTTGACGATGTTGTTGCAAGAAAAGACCTGAATGTCACGCATCGAAGATGTCGAGTAAAACGCAGCATGCGGCGTGATAATAACATTCTCACGACCAACAAGAGGATGGTGAGCCAAATCAGGCGTCTCATCATAGAGCACATCAGCTCCAAATGCCCTCACTTTTCCATCATCGAGCGCCTGGATAAGTGCAGGTTCGTCAATGGACAAGCCACGACCTAAGTTGATAAAGATGGGATGCTTTGCCATTGCATCAAACGCTTTCTTGTTAAAGAAAAACTTGTTCTCATCGGTTAAGCACATATGATTAACGATGATATCTGCTTGTGCATACAATTCTTCAACATTCTCTGCACGCTCAACACCAGCATCCTCGAAAAAGTGAGAATCAACGTAGGGATCGTATGCAACAATCTTTTTAACAAGACCCTTTGCTTTTTTGGCAGTACATTTTCCTATTTTGCCAAACCCAACAATTCCCAGCGTTTGATCTTCGATGCGCGGATACTGAGGCGCAGCAGCGTAATTCCATTCATGGTCAACATCAATCTGATGGGTGTAGAACTTGAAATGTTTATTGAGCGCAAACATATAAGCAATCGCACTCTCGGACACATCCCATGTGCAATACTCACCGATCGGGCACACACCAACACCGTGCCGTGTAGCCGCATCAACATCTATGGAATCCCACCCTGTTGCATTGATGGCAATAACTTTCAGATGAGGAGCATATTGAAACGCCTCTTCATCCATTTTAATAAATGCCGTTAACAACGCATCGGCCGACTCGAGCTTTTCATAGAACTCAGCCCGACGTTCATCTGAATAAGCATACGATTCAATTTCCAGATCATTGCCTAAACCACTTTTAAGCGTCTCAATCTCGAGACTATGCTCAGGCATCATACTCTCTGCATAATCGCTGATAAGAACTTTCATATCGTTTCCTCCCCATGAAAAGACCCGCCCGCTAGGTACCTATATACACCAACGGGCGGGTCGCATACAAAAAGGTTGATTACGGACGCTCAATAGGCTGCGTCAGGCAATGAGGGCCACCACCTGCATGGAGGATCTGATCAAAGGGCACATCGATAACGTCAATGCCCAATGCACGCATCTTATCATTGATAGGCTTGTTCTTTTTGATCGCAATAACCTTATTATTGCCGATGCACTGCACATTGCAGCCATGCTTATACATGTCTTCGCTCGCAACAGGAATCAGCTCAAAATGGCGACGCTTGAGCATTTGCAAGAAGTTGTATGGAAGCTGGTCAACACAGGCCAGAGCAACACGAGGAGCAACAATATTGAAAATCATATCCAAGTGAAGGTTCTGAGGCGGGCAAGGAACACCAACAACTGTGTAACCATACTTTGACAGCTGATCACGCAGATTAGCGACACCAGCACAATCAGTACGATCAACACTGCCAAATGCAAGCGTATGCTCATCGACCATCCAAAAGTCTCCGCCTTCAAAACATCCAGCGTTTACACGAGCAACGATAGGCACGCCCATTTCCTTGAGCTTTTCTTCATAGGCAACCGCTTCAACCCGACGGACTGGATGACGGAAATGACCCATGATCGCGCCTTCTTTGATCATGGCACCATAATCACGAGCGAAGGTCATCACTTCAAATTCAGGACGCGCCTCAACCTCAACGACCTCAATTCCATTGTCCTTGTAGGCATCAACCAACGTTTGCCATTCAGCTACCATTACATCATTTTGTTCCTTGTCACCTTTGCGCATCCACTCGGATGTGATGACGTTAATCCCGTTAAAGGTGTAGTAGCGCGGAGAGCACACCATTACTTTCTTAAGAGGATTCGTTGCATTAGTGACATACACTTTTTCTTCAGCCATTGTCTTGTCCTTTCTTGCGAAAATAATTGCTGATTATCGAAGTAACGTGGAGATTTAAGAGAATGAGAGCCCGAGGATAAGGAACACGCAACTGACAGCAAATACAATTCCGACCGTTGGCAGCACATGTTTAACCCAATCCCCATAGCTCATATGCGCCGCCGATGTACAGGTCATCACCACGATTGATGTCGGTGAAATCATCTTTGCCATGCCAAGTGCAACACAGTAAATTGTGATCATGATCGAAACAGGAACACCTGCGAATCGAGCAAGAGCAGCCATAACTGCCATCGTTGCTGCAGCTAAGCCAGTTGAACTTGGAATAAGGCAGGCAATTGCAAAGTAGAACAGCAGAGATACGATGACGAAAGCTACTGGAGGTAATGCCGAAAGCGTTGCCTCGCCAAAATGAAGGATGGTCGGCGTAATTTGGCCGGAATCCATAACAACCTGAATGCCTCGAGCAAGTGGCACAACAAATGCAGTTGCAACTAGACCAGACGCACCTTTGATGATGATGTCGATGATCTTATTGATGTTGTATTTCATGATGAAGCCGGTAACAATCGTCATGACAAGCAGCATCATGGTCAGTTCTGGGAAGTACCAATCACCAAACGGCGTAATGTCACCGCCAAGAACAGAGCTGATAATAGGCGTTGCGGCAATCCATCCAACAAAATCTTTGAAGAATGTCCAACTCGGATTAATAGCTGTCCACGGAACAAGGGAAACAATCATTATGGCAAATGTCGCTATGAACATTCCCAAAGCCGCTTTTTGCTTTCCTGTAAGCTCAACATTTTCTTTTGATACAGGGAATTCTTCGAGATCCTTATCGCGACGGAAGAACTGAACGGATTTCTCAGGATGAGCTTTGATCTTGTCGGCGTAACGACAAATGATAAAGATAATGAGCGCAGTCATAACAACCAGCATGAGTACACGTAAACCAATGCCATCGCCACTTGAAATACCCGCAATACCTGAAGCTATACCAACGGAAAACGGGTTAACCGTAGAAGCAAGACAACCAATCTGAGTACCAAGAACAACAATCATAACCGCTACAACGGTATCAAGCCCTAAGGCAAGAATTACAGGAACGAACATCATGAAATACACGATGCCTTCCTCATACGCGCCCTCAACGGTACCGAAGAACGACATGACAATAACAAGAATCGCAATAAGAATGTGCATATTGTTCTGGTTCTTAATCGTGATCTTTTTAAGACCAGTTTTGACAGCTCCCGTTTCTTCCATCATTTCGAGGAAACTGCCGAACAGCATAATGAACAGCGAAATTGAAATAGCTGCAGCTGTTGTCTTAGAACCGACCATGCCGATGATCGGCGATAAGAGCACATCCCAAATACCTTGGGGATTGGACGTGACCGTATGATACGTTCCCGAAATTGCTCTGCCAGCATCGTCCAAATCGTAAGCGCCACCAGGAATAAACCACGATAGTATGGCGATCACGGCAATGACTGCGAATAAAATCACATACGTATTCGGAGTCTTAAACTTCTTTTTTTTCGAAGGCGTAACGCCTTTTTTTGACATAAGAATCTCCTTTCCTATAGGGGTCATGCGCGCACATGACCCCCCATGAGGGAATGAAAAGTGGGACACAAAGAGTAAACAGGCATCACGATCTACAGCAACGTGATCCAGCAAACACATCGGCAGATCAGATGGCAATTCACTTTATGCATAACAGAAATAGCAGCTTGCGATAGATCCGTACAAGGCAAGAGCTATCTATAGCTCAGTAGGCCTTACACGTAGGGAATGTAGAGATCTCCAAGCGTTGCTGCCATGATGGCTTTGATGGTATGCATACGATTTTCGGCCTCTTCGAATTGATGACCGTGATCGGAGTAGAACACATCATCGGTAACTTCCATAGCATCGATGCCATGTTCTTCTTTGATCTTCGCTGCATACTCAGTCTCTGCATTATGAAACGCAGGAAGACAATGGAGGAATATCCAATCCGGGTTCTTGATATGAGAAACGAGCTCGGCATTGACCTGATAGGGTTTCATCAAACGTACGCGCTCAGCGAACTTTGATTCTTCTCCCATTGCAGCCCAAACGTTTGCATACACCGCATCGGCGTTTTCGACTGCATCAACTGGATCATTTGTTACACGAATCGTTGCACCAGATTCGGCAGCAAATTTGCGCGCAACCGCTAGAATCTCAGGGTCAGGCTCGAGCTCTTTTGGCGTAGCATTTACGTAATTTACACCGAGAATTGCCGATGTAATCATCAAAGAATTCTGAACGTTGTTCCGTCCCTGACCACAATAGGCAAGGTTGATTCCTTCAAGTTTGCCAAAATATTCTTTGATCGTCATGAAGTCGGCGAGCATTTGCGTCGGATGTTCACGATCAGTAAGACCGTTCCAGACAGGAACCCCTGAATATTCTGCAAGTTGCTCGACGTGCTCCTGCTTAAATCCGCGGAATTCTATTCCGTCAAACATCGAACCAAGAACCTTTGCCGTATCGAGCACAGTTTCTTTTCTACCAAGCTGAATATCATTCTTTCCCAGATATTCAGGATGAGCGCCCAAGTCGATGCAAGCCGTTGTAAATGCAGAACGCGTCCGCGTTGATGACTTCTCGAACAAGAGAGCGATGTTTTTCCCTTCGAGATAATGATGTGGGATGTTGTGCTTCTTCATGTCCTTGAGATGCTCAGCAAAACCAATGAGCCATGTAAGCTCAGCCTTGCTGTAGTCTCTTGTCGACAGCAGATGCCGACCTTGAAATACAGAACTTCTCATAAAAAGCCCCTTCCGTCTCGACCTTGTATAGTCTTACCCCGACGGACGTTGCCCAAGAAGCAGACAGCCCCTCCTGACAGGTTGATACCCCTTATAACGCAATTCATAAACGCGGATCCTTCCCTTAAGGATCCAATTCATAAACGCGATCCGAAAGAACGTAAGCACATGAGATTGTGCCAACGCATTCCCGATCAACCAACCAGTTGGAAGTGTAAGGCGGACAATTAAAGAGAGGTATGGTCGCTTTGACAAAAAAGTAACTATTTATTTGTAAACATGCACAAATATGAATATTTCTCTAGCGCTAATCAGCAACGAGAGTATCTCCAGAGGTAAGAAATACCAGATTTAAAAAGAGGAGCAATTCCCTATCGGACGCATCAGACAATCCCAAAAGTGCTTTAATCTTGCGCAGTCGATAGCGAATTGTGTTTGGGTGCTGGTAGAGTGCAGCAGCAGTCGTATTCACATCACCGGTATGAGCGACAAACGTTTTAGCTGTCGCTAACATATCAGATTCTTTACTAGATCCATCACCCTTAAGCCGGGTCAGATACGTCGAGCAGGTCAATGCAAGCAAACGGTCACCCGCTGCTGCCTTAAAGAATGCATCGACATGTAAGTCACCCCACATCATCGAGGTGAGACCTTTATCGTCCGCAGACTGCAATAGCATCAGTGCTTGGCGAATGCTTAGATCCCCTTCGGAGAGCGCAACTTCATCTCCAATGCCGCAAAGCAATTCTCCTGTAGATTTAATAATACGAAGTATCTCAGTAGCAGGCGCGTCCAAACCCTCATCGGTAACGTGAGGGTTGCTTTCTTCGTACGAAACAAAAACTAATAGACAATCACGATAGCGAAAACAACGAACAGCCTCGACGTTATCTGTATTTGTAGCCATAGAGTTAAAAGTATGGCTGAGATTGCCCATAAGCGCATGCAACGAACATTCATCACCGTTTTTGGGGCGAACAGCAATACACCGCATCGCAGATCCAGTTGTTCGCGTTATATCGAAGAGAGCGTCTCTGATGAGTTCATCATTTTCGGGTTGCAAGAGCGCATCAATTGCCTCGCTCTTATCTTCTTCTTGTTCATCATTGCGAATAAGATCAAGCGCCTGATATGCAACCATCTCATGGTAGGCGCCCTCATAAATATATACAGGCACACCTGATAATTCACTAGCCCGACGGACCTGTTCACTTACGATCGGATCATACACAGTTTTCACCGCAATAGCCGACGGTCTGCGCGCAATCATCGCGAGCAGTGCAGCCTGCGATGCCTCTTTATCACCTGCAGCAAAACCAAGGTTCGTCACAATAAACTCGCCAGGAAAATAGGCATTGTAATTATTGATGTCCGGCGGACAATCGAGTATTCCCACATTATGAACAGGTCTCGATCCGCCTCCTTTGCAGGGAGCGATAAGCTCAACCCTTTTGAAAGCTGGCAATGCGATAATGTCGGCAACCGTGATCATAAACGCACCTTCCCTCGGTGTCGCTATTCTAAACCAAGCTGGCATTCAATGACACGATTTCCTGTCGAAGCAATGATTTGCGGCTCCATAATTTACCTAAACGAAATAGGTCCAACAGCTTTGGCGCACACGAGCAAAGCAACATGCAACATGCAACATGCAACATGGCATACCGTGTTGCTTTCCTTATCGCAACTATTCTTCATCTAAGATGATATTTTTTACACACCTGTAATAGTGCGATGCTATACTAGCCACATCCAGCAAGAGCCTATCGGCTGTTTATAGGGTTGCCGCGCAGCAGCCTCAGAGCATGTCGCAAAGGTTCACAAACTCCCCACCATATTGTCGGTGTGGGACAAAGCATTTATGCATGCTATAAGCCTTCCCGCAAGGAGTCTTGCTATGGATGATAGTAGATACGAATCAGCAACGATGTCAGCATCGACAGCTGACTGCGAATCAGCAGCAGAACCTACATCGGTTACAACATCAGCAGCACAATCTAGTCCTATACAATCGCCAAAGACTATCCCAACGCCGACCAGACACGAAGTGCTGCACTTTTTAATCCCCTCTGCAATCGGTATGTTCATTTTTCTTTGCCCTGTTTGGTACCAAAATCAGATGAATATTCCGCTCGGAATTATCTCCGAATTCTTAGCCGATCTTATAGCTCCCATCGCTTCAACACTTGTATGTGGCGTTATAACAGCAAGCGCACTTATTTCCGTTGTAGTAAAAATTGCACATCCCAAACTTAAAGCCGATGGCTTTATGAGCAAGATGTTTGACATTACTCCGTTCTATCTTGTGGTACGCATTGTAGGAGCTGCCGTCGCCCTTATGTGCCTTTTGCATATTGGACCCGATGCCATCATTGCCGAAGACACCGGACAAACTATGTTTGACCTGCTCGGAACATTGATTGCATGGTTCTTTGCTGCATCATTTTTGATTCCATTGCTCATGCAGTATGGAATCATGGAATTCATCGGAACACTGCTCAAAAATTTTACGCGTCCGTTATTTAAGATCCCAGGCCGTGCTACCGTCGATCTTCTCGCATCATGGGTAGGCAATTGCAATGTCGGCGTTGTACTGACAACTCAACAGTATGAATGGGGATTTTACACAGCCCGCGAAGCTATAGAGATCGCCACTTGCTTTTCGGCAGCTTCGTTGCCGTTTTGCCTTGTTATCTCAGCAATGCTCGGTGTTGATTCCCAGTTCTTCCTGTTCTACCTCATCCTATGCATCACTGGTATTCTGTCGGTCATTATCATGTGCCGTATTCCACTATTATCAAAATTCCCCAACACCTATTACGAAAAAACAGGAAAGCAGATTAAAGAATCAACATCTCCGCAAGGGCATCGATTCAAATGGGCGCTTCATCTCGCCTGCGATACCGCCTCAAAAGCACCCTCGGCACAAGACGTTATTAAACAAGGATTCGAAGTATTCGGCAATATTATTTTTATGCTGACGCCAACGGTCATGTGCTACGGAACCATCGCTCTTATTCTTGCTAATTACACACCAATATTCAATTGGCTTTCGATGCCATTCGCCTATTACCTGCAGTTATTGGGAGTTCCAGAGGCGTTCGAGGCTGCACCGGGAACAATTGTGGGCTTTGTTGATATGCTTATCCCCGCCGTCGTATGCGCAGGAATTACCTCATTTAAAACTCGGTTCATCATTGGCATTTTGTCACTAGTACAAATCGTCTATATGACCGAAGTGGGAACGATCATGATCACATCAAAGCTCCCTTTGAAGTTCCATCACTTGCTGCTGCTGTTTCTTGAAAAGACAATTATTGTCCTGCCTATAATTGTGCTACTCACCAACTTATTTGGAATATCGTAGTAGTGGAAGTAGCTAGTACAACATATTAAGCAATCATTTCCTTCAATCATTTCTCTGAATGTGTCTTTAAACGTTGCACGCTCTATAAAAATGGCGCACGATCAAAACAAGATAATGTGCCAGTCCAGTAATAAGCACACTTATAGAAACGTATTGGATAATCATATAAGATAACGGCACATTTATATTGGTAGACGCGAACCCAACCTGCATAAACAAATACGATGCCTCATTGAGCTGGATGAAAGACCATATGCCAAAAAAAGCGACAACTAACCACAACGCTCGAACAACTTTAGAATACTTGATACTCTTCGAATCACATCTAAACAGTCCGCATAATCTGTGCATATGAAATCCTATATGCACAGACATAAGTACAAATCCCCAGTTTGAACACAGCATATGCATTGGACGAGCCCATGACGTTCCAAATATGATAGGGAGAAACCCCAACGCGTACCGCGAAAGAACTAGGCTGCTGATCAATTGACCCGCTATGCAAATAAGCAAAGCACCGTTGAAGCATGTTGAAACGATATGCTTCTTGTTAAACCGCATAATATGTCCACGGTTGAGCACAAGATGAATGATTAACAATGCAAAAAACGCAATGCCAAGCCATTCATGAATCTCTCGTAGCCACAAAGCCGAAGCCATCAGCAGAATATATAGCACGTACAATGCGCAATCGAGCAACATACACATCGCCCGTTTGATTAAGTGATGTGTATTAGTACGCACCGACGGCATAATAATTTTGCGATTCATGTGTTCCTATAAGTTTTTTGCCCATTTGCGCACTTGATCGCCCTCGGATTCTATATGTTCACCAGAAACCGACAACCCACTACCAGATATCTTTGCATCCGGACATGAGTTCGCATAGTCGACAATTGCGCTGCCTAAACCGCTCCCTGCTTCTGTAGTAAAAGGAACGATCGTTTTACCTTTTGTATCAATACTCTCTAGAAATGTACGCATAATCATAGGTGGTTTTCCCCACCAAATACCACTACCTACCAAAAGAGTATCGTAAGCATCAAGATTCGGAAGGTCAGTAAGATTATCAATAGCTGGCCGTGCATCACTATCTTGTTCGTCCTGAGCTATTGGCAATGTCGCTTCATAATCAGTCGGATACGCCACACTAGGTTCAATTTTAAAGACATCACATCCAAGAGCATCGGATATGTAACCAGCCATTACTTCAGTATTTCCTATACCACGGTCAACATAGCCATGTGTTGTGTAATTTTGTCCAGCGCGAGAAAAGAAAACGACAAGCGCTTTATTTTTCACATTATTAACTGCGCCTAATGTTGATTGGCCCGATTCTAATGTTGTCACTGCTGTATCTCCTTGTGTCGTAGTTGATTCATTTGCTCCGTTAAAAGGCGATTGGGCACACCCTGAAAGACCGGATAGGACAACAGAAGTACCAAACAATACGCCACTACTGATAAACGAACGCCTCGAGATGGAAGACGACGGAAAATGAGTTATCTGCATATCCAACCTTCCTTAGAAATTTCTTGCACAATCAGCGATATAGCATGGGGGTTTAGTCTTTATAGCCCCACAAACGCTGACGCAGCAGCCTGAAGCACTGCACGCGCAAGGCAAATAAGGCAACGATCAAGATGCTCGTTGATACCTTACAAAAATTATTACAAGTAAGAATTCCGCGTTCAATGGTCGCTTTTGGAACATCAGACGCTTATGCCACTAATGAACACAAAGAGTGGCTTTACCCTTAAAATATAAAGAATTAAATAAAAGACAAGCTCATAAATAGTGATGAATCTAGTGCCTATCTATCGAACACGTTAGGTCATGTGCGAGCAACATCCAACTAAGCGTCCGGGGCAACGTTCTTCTTAGTTTTATTGCTTTTTAGACACCGCACTATACGAGGTACTTGTAATCCAACATGAAGTAAGACCAAGCAAACAGTAATAATCACTAATGTAAGATGAACGCAGCTTTCAATAGGCAAGACTTGACCTTGCAGTATCGTCTTGAAGACTCGGCGCGCAGAACCTTGGACAAAGAATCCACTTGCCCCTAGAGTAATTGCAGATACCATAGTGGCAAGATTAACGCACGTCCCCACAATCCGCTTTGACGTCCAATGCCCTTTAGTAAGCGCTCTAAGCCAAGCACGGTGCTGAATAATATGAATGATTAAGCATATACAAAATAAGATACCCACATAATGATGTACCTTATTAGGAAAGAGCACGCCAAGTAGCTGCACTATAACAATTACCGCTAGTACACAGTCAACCACCGTTTTTTGTACTTGATTGTTTGAATGCGTCATAGGAATATCCCTCTCCAGACATAAGCGAAGACAAGCTATCTCTGACATCAACGTATTTCATCACGCAATGGCGTTATTATATCAATTTATTTAACTTTATTGAACGTACACTTCAATGAATCGTAGTGAAATACTACGATCTGTCTTTCGCCCCACTAGGCAAAGTGTGCATAGCTCATTGCGAATATAGCATTGTACATTGAGATGGCATACGAGCAAACTATTAAACAAGAATCTCTAGTGAAAGGAATTTCATGGCACACAAAGCACTCGTTGTATATTTCAGTTGGTCAAACGGCAATACAGAGCATATAGCAGAGATCGCTCAAAAAGCTCTAAATGCTGACATCACGCCAATAGAAACAGTAGTCCCCTATCCAGACGACTATCAAGCAACAGTTGATCAGGGACAGCAAGAAGTAAATTCCGGCTTCGAGCCAGACATTAATCCAATCGATTTCGATGTTGAGGATTACGATATCGTTGCAATAGGTACTCCCACCTGGTGGTACACAATGGCACCTGCAGTTACAACATTTTTGCATGCACATACCTGGAATGGAAAAACCGTAATTCCTTTTATGACAAATGGCGGATGGCCGGGATCAGTAATAAACGACATAGAAGAAGCGTGTCCAGACGCTACATGTACGTGCAGCTTAGAAGTCCGGTTCGATTCAAATGGTGGCGACACAATGATGACAGACGAAGCTGATCTTAATCGTTGGGCAGATAGGCTTAAGAAGCTTGTAAGCTAGCTTGCCGTAGCTAGCTAGCTCATAGGTAAAACAGAATCCTGCAAAGATGAACCCGAAAATCGAAATTGTATAATAGATCACTATGTTTTTATTGTCATGGTGTTTGACAGTCTACATGCGTAAATCGTTCTCCTCACTATACTAAATTCGAATAGTAAGGAGAACAAGAAAACCAATGGACACTGATCAATTACGCCAATTTTCAGAAATCGTAAAATGCGGTACCGTTTCCGAAGCTGCACGTTCGTTGCATATCACACAACCGGCACTTTCTCGATCGCTTAAACGTTTAGAAGACGAACTTGGATGTAAGCTATTCGATCGCGCAAAAAACAGCATCACGCTCAACGATACTGGACGATTCACCCTCGAATATGCACAAGACATTCTTCGAAGCGAACGTAAAATTAAAAACGGGCTACAACAACGAATGCATAAAGGTCATACCGTGCGGATTGGCACCTGCGCACCTGCTCCTCTTTGGTTCTTAACTTCAACTATTGTCGGAAATTTCCCAGGGACCATCGTCGATTCAACGACAATGAATACCCAAAAGCTCGAAGATGCTCTCACTAATGGCGAGATAGATATTGCGATTACAACAAATCCTACATCCTCATCTGGCATTCATACTTGTCCTTTTATGGAAGAACATCTTTCTGTTATGGTTCCGCCTGATCATCCGCTTGCTTCAAAGCAAAGCGTGTGCTTTAAAGATCTTGATGGAGAGCCTTTTCTTATCTATGCCGACATCGGATTTTGGTGGAACGTCTGCCGCAAGCACCTTCCCCATACGTCATTTGTTCGACAAAAAGATAGAGTGCTCTTTCAACAGATGGAAGAAACATCCGACCTTTTAACCTTTGCAACAAGTGCTCCTATTACGGTTCACCGACGCAACGATCGCGTATCTATCCCCATTGACGATCCGGCATCACATGCAACGTTTTACTTTATGACGGATGAAGAAAACAAACATGCCATGGACCTCTGTATGTTGTCGATCGAGCACCTTAGCGATGTTTAATACATACAGACATTATCAACCCAACCATGCATAAGTATCTGCTGCCTAATAGGTGCATTAGGATAATACATCTATTACGTCAATTTATAAGTCAAACGGCAAGCATACCGCTCTGAAAGAAGACAACGATTTTGATA
The DNA here is from genome assembly GCA_002417975.1 of Eggerthellaceae bacterium UBA5808. Lineage (GTDB taxonomy): Bacteria > Actinomycetota > Coriobacteriia > Coriobacteriales > Eggerthellaceae > UBA5808. Next base: position 1,142 of record DIDE01000092.1, on the reverse strand, counting down.
TCAAAAATTCGATCACACTACGAATGGGTGATCACTGCTTGTTGCTTCCTTTTCCTTTTTTCGAATGTTGGTCTGCCAAGTACTTCGTTTTCTGTTTATCAACCCTATATCGTCGCCCTGCCAGGCGTAGGTGATATTGGTGGATCTATAGTGCTTGCCATTCGCTCCATCGTATCGTTACTAGGATTGTTGGTAGTAGCACGGTTTGTCCGTTTGGTAAATATCCGTTGTGCCGTAGCTATTGGATGCGTGCTCAATGCTATTGGATTCTTTTCGTATAGTTTTGCAGACGGTATGCCAGCCATGATTATAGGAGCTATCTTCACTGGTGCAGGATACGGATTAGGAGGAATGGTATGTATGACCGTCGTACTCAGACGATGGTTTAAGCACGACGTAGGAACAGCCGTCGGTATCGCATCGGTAGGAACAGGTGTTGCAGGAGTAATCGTTCCCATTATCTCGCTCCAACTTATACATGGCATTTCACTATCTGCGTCATTCCTTGTAGAAGCCCTAATATCACTCGTTATTGGACTATTAGTGTTTATAGTCCTCAAGAACTCACCCGAGGATCTCGACATTCAGTCTCGCCCATCAGACACCCCTGCCACATCCACAGCACAGACCAGCACACAGCATAACAACGAAAAGACTATTCCAAAAAGCACCTGTCATGCTCTCTATGGATCGATGTTTTTATTTGGCATGATGGCATTTGGCGGAATGTCCTACCTATCTATTCTTATGACCAGCGAAGGATTCGATCATATCTTTGCTGGCACTATGCTTTCTTTAGCCGGATTCTTTCTCATTATCAGAAAGGTCACTGTTGGAAAAACATTTGACCGCATTGGTAGTAAAAAAGGATCAGCACTATTCTTTGCTATTCTTATCCTTGGATTAATTGGATGCTGTCTTATTCCTTTGCACAACATGGCCGAAGCCATTACGACAACTATCCTGTATGGACTCGGTTCATCTCTTGCAAGCGTTGGGACATCAATTTGGTCGATTGAACTATCTAATCCAGAAGATCTATTAAAGAATATCAAGAACTATCAGGTGTTTTATGCTGCCGGAGGCGTACTATTCAACATGCTACCTGGCATTCTTAAAGAACTAACAGGAACCTATGCGAT